>CBHRAM010000117.1:0-9552 GCA_966076165.1 uncultured Chitinophagaceae bacterium | reverse complement strand
TATCCGGCAATTCAGGCTGAAAAGAAATTCCGGGGATCCCTTTTAATGTCTGCTCGTAAAACACAAAGTTTGCTCTTCGTTGATTGATGCGGTCGTGTATCACGATCATTTGTCCCCTGCCAATGCCGGCCAATACATTACTCATCCGGTAATTATACCCTATATGGCTATGTTGATAATGCGGAGCAGCATCTCTTGCCTGGGTTGCCAGAAACCGGGCTTGCCGGATCCAATCGCCATTTTCTGAAAGTAAGGCACCGCCGCCGGAAGTAGTAATAATTTTATTTCCATTAAAACTCAGCACACCAAAATCACCGAAAGCGCCACAGGCTTTGTTATGCCAGGTGGAACCCAATGCTTCAGCAGCATCTTCTATAACAGGGATCTCATATTGTTTTGCAATAGCCATGATCGCACCCAGTTTAGCAGGCATTCCGTAAAGATGAACAGGAATGATCGCCTTGGGTTTTTTCCCTTTTGACAGGTATATTTTTATGGCTTCTTCAAGATAAAAGGGATCCATATTCCAGGTATCCGTTTCTGAATCGATAAAAACAGGTGTTGCTCCCAAATAAAGGATCGGATTTGCAGAAGCAGAAAAGGTAAAACTCTGGCAAAGAACGATATCATCTTTCTGCACACCCAATATCATAAGGGCAAGATGTATTGCCGCTGTACCGGAACTCAATGCAGCGGCATGACCTGTTTTATTGTATTCACAAAGATCTTTCTCAAACCCATCTACGTTAGGGCCAAGAGGTGCGATCCAGTTAGTGGTAAAAGCTTCTTCAACAAATCCTTTTTCAGCGAGGCCCATATGTGGTGAGGAGAGCCATATTTTCTTGTTCATCCTATGGTTTATTGTATTTAATGATTTTGCCGGGAACGCCTACAACCACAGCATGATCAGGCACATCTTCAATAATAACCGCACCGGCTCCAATGGTTACCCATTTACCTATATGAATACCCTGTATCACAGAACTACCGATACCTATATGGCTGCCTTCGCCTACAGTAACATTACCCGCGAGTGCTGCACCCGGTGAAACATGCACAAAATCAGCAATCTTACAATCATGATCAATGGAAGCATTCGTATTGATGATGCAGTGCTTTCCTATATCAGTTCCGGAGTTGACTGAAACACCTGCCATCACAACAGATCCTTTTCCGACAGAACTTCTTTTTGAAAGATTTGCAGAAGGATGAATGGCTAGGGCCAGCTCAAAATTGTTTTCATTTGCAATACGCTTCCGGGCAAAGTTATTCCCCACTGCAATAATCACCGGATAGCCAGAAGCGGGTTCCCGGGTTACAGGATAACCGATCAATTCAGTAATAGCAGGGTTACTGTCCACGACCTGGTATATGGTACCACCGGTCTCTTCAATGATCTCGGCAATCACTTTTCCATGGCCGCCTGCACCAATCAAAACAATGTTATTATTCATTTACCTGTTTGTATTTATTCCTTTTTGAATTTTTCCATCATCACCATATCGGTTGAGTTGATCCCTTCACTTGCAATTACTTTTCGGATCGTAAGCAGAATAATCCGAAGATCGGTAAGAAAGCTAACATGATCCACATACCAGACATCGTATGCAAACTTTTTATCCCAGCTGATCGAATTGCGGCCATTAACCTGGGCCCATCCCGTAATACCCGGGAGCACTTCATGTCTTCTTGCCTGCAAGGGGCTGTATATAGGCAGGTATTCCTCTAACAATGGACGCGGACCGATCAGGCTCATATCCCCTTTGATCACATTTAACAATTGTGGTATCTCATCCAATGAAGTTTTCCTTAGAAAAGAACCAATGGCGGTCAGCCTTTTTGCATCTGGCAATAATTCTCCTTTTGCATCTTTTGCTTCATTCATCGTTTTGAACTTGATCAGTTCAAATAGTTTCGTATCCTTACCGGGCCTTACCTGGAAGAAAAAAGGCTGCCCCCTCATCACTATAAAAAGAATACAGGTGATAAGCAGAAAGACCGGAAGCAGCAGCATAAATAATACCAACGATGCCGACAGGTCAAAAATTCGTTTTATATACTTTTTGTACATAGATGTTTATCAAAAAAAAAACGATCTGTATCTGTTACCTGAAATAACCCAGTACGACAAGCATGAATAATAAAATACGATGAGGCCATTTACGCCTGAAGCGGCATATTGCAAAAGCCATCCTGGTTCTGGAAAGAAAAGAAGATGTATTATAATCACCTACCCATTTCATGAACAAGGGATGCGTTTCAGTATCATTATATAATTCATCGATCATGATGATGTGCCTGCGGTACCAGCCAGACCGGAAAAGATCAAGCAACTTAACAATACCTTTCCAACCCGAATTTGTTCCGTATGCATTACCGCTGTGCTGCCGGTATATGATATACGCATTATTATCTACAAACCATTTAAACCCACCGATCCTGGTGAGGGCATAGGTTGACCAGTCGTGCGAAGCATTTTCCGGTATACGGTCATATATCTGATTCAGCCGGCTTTGCATATAAAGAGCAGCCTCTCTTCCAAACACCAGCGAGCACCCTGCCGATGCGGCTTCAAAATAATGATCCCAGGGGCTTTGTTTATTTGATTTATAGTTCAATAAATAACGGAACAGTTTTGACATCAGTGAAGCAGCCTCAATCGGTTTCCCATTAGCATCTCCCGGTTGCAGGTTGCTCGCATAACAGCTTACCTGATTTTTTGTCATCGCGTTAACTGCCGCTTCGAGTTTATGGGGTAACCAAATATCGTCCTGATCGCTATAAGCTATGTAATCGATCTCACTCAGGTTAATATCACGGATAATGCTAAAGAAGTTCCGGGTAACATTCAATTGTTCCGGCATTGTAGGGAGTAAATAAATGTTTGTGTGTGTTTGCCGGTATGTGCCGATGATCTCTCTTGTGTGATCCGCAGAATTATCGTCCCTGATGAAAAGTGTTACCCGAACATTTTTTTGTGCCAGTATCGAATCCAGCTGGTCCGCAAGGTATTTTTCGCCATTATACGTGGCCATCAATACAGCAATATGAGGAATCGGGTTAGCGCTTATTTCCATGCAATGTGGCTCAGGTTATAGGACAATAATCATCTGTTTTATTCAACAGTTGATTGAATAAAGGGAGCGTTGCTTCAAAAACAGTTTTATGTGCAAGCCAGCAATCCTGAAGTGTTGGCAGTTCGCAGTTTTTATTCAGCAAAATATCACTGATGAATTTCTTCGACATAACACTTACACTTACATCTCCTTCAAAAGGGATTGGGGTAAGCGGTGTTTTTTCAATCACAGAAGATTCAAAAGCCTGGCGGGAAGAATTATCAATCACCCAGCGATAATTTTCTGTCATCAAGATCTCGGTTGGCATTTGCTGATGTCCCGCCTCATAATTCAGCAGCAGTGTGCTTTTATTGATATCGTTTTCGATCTGTATTTGTCCAGACACATCATATTTTGCACGTTTGGTCAGATAAAGTTTAGGGTCTAAACGGCATTCTGTAATATGGACCTTTGCAGCTTCTGTAAGAAAAACAAACAGATCGATCGTATGGAGCCCGTTTGTGCATAGCCCATGGTTTCCACCTATAGAATGATAGACCAGTTTTTCCGAAGGGCTGATCCTGCTTTTGATGTATTGCCATACCGGGTAATTTCTGGTTTTACAGTTTACCCAGACTTTGGCATCATGCTTTTGCGCAAGTGCCAGCATTTGCTGATAATCACCGGCTGATTGTGTGACAATTTTTTCTATCAGAAAATAACGATAGCCCGCTGCCAATGCCTTTTCAAAAACGGCCAGCCGTACATCTGATTGTGTGGCAATAACGGCCATTCCACCAGAAGAAGGGCAGCTGTGGATATCTGTGTACCAGTTAACGATAAGTGTGGATAGATCTCTTCCGGTTTCCAGCATTCTTTTCTTGGCAGTCTCTCTGGCCTGATCTCCGGGTTCAACAATGTCTATCTGAGAAATATGGTCTTGTGAAACAGCTGCCTGCAAAAAACGGCTGCCCAATTCACCACAACCTATAATGAGCATTTTATTCATATATCATTCTTTAAAGTGACCCTCTTGCTTTACACAGGATCATGTAATCGTGCACCCATTCCTCCATCCAGTTCATATACGCCTCCATTCATAAACTTAGCCTTATCGGAAGCAAGAAAAACAGCGAGGTCGGCCACTTCATGAGGTTCACCGATTCTGCCAACGGGATGCATTTTGGATAATGTTGAAAAGCCTTCAGGATTATTTTCAAACCCGGCTTTGAGCATAGATGTTGCCACTGCTGCAGGAGCGATGGCATTGATCCGTATTCTTGAACCCAATTCTACTGCCATAGCTCTTGTTAAACCTGATAAAGCAGCTTTACTGGTTGCATAGGCCACAAAATTAGGCTTAGTAAGTTTTGCATGTATACTGGAGATATTAATTACAGAACCCTGCATCATTTCCAGTTCAGTAAGAAAATGCTGTATCAGAAAAAACGGTGCGGCTGCATTTGTATTTAACGTGCGCATCATATCCCGGACAGTCATTTCACTAAGGGGTTTGATAATTTGCAAAGCAGCATTGTTAACCAGTACTTTTAATCCTGCACCATTCAATACCGAACGGATCAATTCGTAAAACTCATGGGCTTCCGGTTCGTTTTCAATCAGCCTTTCCAGATTGATCTGAAAAAAATGATCAATGTTCGGAACATTGGCAGGGATCACCAGATCGGTTGCAATGATCCGGTAACCGGCTTCGTGAAAAGCCTGCACCAAGGCACCCCCAATACCACCGGAAACACCGGTGATCAGGGCAAAAGGTTTATCTGTATGCATACAATTTCATTATCGGGTTTCAGAAAGAAATTCAACCATACGGTCTATGGCAAGAAAGCTTGCTCTTCTTACAGCATCTTTTGTATTTGAACCATTATGTGCCCCTAAGATATTCAAAGGCATTTTACGCAATGGGGAATCATTGGGCAGAGGTTCTTCTTCAAACACATCTAAGGCTGCTGCCGCAACCTGTCCGGAAGCAAGTGCATCAATCAATGCTGTTTCATCTATTAATTGTCCGCGTGAAACATTAACTATGTATACGCCTGTTTTACACTTCTGCAGTACCGCCCGGTTTAACATATGCCTGTTTGCGGCATTTAATGAGCAGGTAAAAACCAGGAAATCCATTTCTTCTGTCTGATGTGGCCATATTGCACGGTTGATCCCTTTGATCTCATCATTGTAAACAGCGGGGTCATACGCTGTTACCAGCATGTCACATGCCAGTAACCTCTTTACTAAATGCTTTCCAATATCGCCCAAACCTATGACAGCAATTTTTTTACCGGCAAGACTCAGACCTACAGGTTTAGGCCAGGCATTTTCTGTGATATGATTTTCTCGGTCAATATAAAAAATATGACGGGCCAGGCCTATCACATAGGCCAATGCAATATCTGCTACTTCAGCGCCAAACATCATAGGAGTGTTGGTGATGGGTATGCCCAATTCTTTGCAGGCTGCAAAATCAACATTGTCTACACCAATACCCCATTTTACTGCGGCTTTTAATTTGCCGGATCGGCCTGATTCGAATACCTGTTTTGTAGCCGGATCATCACCAATGATCCAGCCATCATATTCCGGTAACTTTTCCATCAATTCTTCCTCACTCAATACCTGTGTAACTTTTGCAGGAACCAGTTCCAACCCTTTTGCCTCAGCAATCGGAATAAATTCTTTGATCAAACCTATCATTGGCGGACAGGTTACCAGTATTCTCTTCATTTACTTTTTTGTTTTTTCAGATATTCTGCAGCAATTACTGCAAAGTCCCAATCTGTTGCATCGTCAATATCAATCGATTCAAAACGGGGTGTAGCAAATAAAACAGGCGATCTGCCTATTCTTGCCCTGGTTGACTCAAAGCTCTTACGGGTAAAGAGGTAAAGATTGGAGTTTTCCTCATACCATGGTTCCAGGTCCTGTGTCCGTAACAGGTTATTGGGATCGTGGTTAACGGCAGAGCCATCGCTACGGTAAAAACGGGTTTGTACCAGATCAACCGTAAAGAGTGAGTCTGCGGTACCGGCTTCAAGGCCGGACCTGAAACGACTGATCGCTTCCTCAATTGTTGCCACACTTAAAAAAGGGTTGGTTGTGTGTGTCATCAGATACATATCTGCTTCTATATTCTTTATGTCATCTTCCAAAACCCTGTTCATGCTCATCGTATCCCCACAAAGTTCCGGTTTCCGGTCTCTTATGATAACCTTGTCTGATTCTTCTAACCCATGCTGCGAAAGAATTTGCCTGGCATCTGTGTTGATCACCACGAGATCGATAGCATCAACAGACAGTAATGTATCGAGCACCCACCTGAAAAGTGGTTTGCCACTAAACTCACGGAAATTTTTTCCTGAAACCCTTTCACTATGTCCCTTCATGGGGAGTAATGCTACAATTTTCACTGGTTTGATCTCTGTTTTAGTATTTAACGGGGATAGAAGTATTTTTCTTTGGTTTTACGGGAGATCTTCCTGTGCACATTGTTGCCACGGTAACTTCCCCAATATTGTGCAAAGCGATAAAAAAGGATCTCTTTGCCATACTTTAGCAAAACACCATCACGGAACGCCTTCCTGTAATCCAGTACAATCGAGCTTAGGTAATATCTAACAAAATCAATAAAGCTTACCTGCACTTCCGGAAGGATATATTGAAGGGCCAAGGCTTCACGCTCAAAGCGGTTCTTGATTTTTTGCCAGCTTTCATTATGGATATGAAAAACGGTTGCATCAGCAACATAGCCCAGTTTCATACCTTTATTAACAACAAGCCTGGCGAGGTGCATATCTTCCAGTCCGGTAAGCTCCTCATTAAAACGGTGCCCATGCCAAACTGATTTCAATAATGCTGCATTGGCATTGTTACAGAAAAAACCATCCTGGGGAACAGCACTTTCAGAAGGATAGTATTTTTCAAATATCTGAACCTCACTGAAGCGGCTTTGCTGAATTCCGATCTGGCGGCCATACGTCCACACAACCCTGCCATCGGATATAGGTGTAATCAAATTCATTAACCAGTTCTGATCAACGGGGATGCAATGTCCACTTACGAATACAAGTATATCACCTTCTGCCGCTTCGCAACCCAGATTAAGAGATCTGCCAAAAGAAAAATCTTCTTTATTTATTTTAATAATCCGGCATCCAAAATTTATCGCTATTGAAACGGTATCATCGGAAGACCCTGAATCTACCAATATAATTTCAATACTATTGGCAGAGACGCTCTGTTTTTGAATTTCAGACAGTAGTTCAGGGAGATAGCGGGATTCATTATACGTTCTGATAATAACACTGACCTTCATTTTCCAAAAATCTCATTTACAATTCTGTCGGGTTGATCTCCAGTTGAAATATAGGCTTCACTAAATCGTACAGGAGTTCTATCTCTTCCGGAAAAACAGCATTGGGTTTAAACATGTCCCAATGTATGGGAATTAATTTTTTAACCCCCAAAATGGAAGCAAATTCAAATGCATCTCTGATACCCATATTACCCAGGATGCCGATGGTTTCGCGGGCATAGTTATGTTCGTTTACCGGCAGGAATGCTGCATCTATGGGTTTATACTGTTCAACAAATGTTATGATCTCTTTTTTCAGGAAAGTATCGCCGGAATGATACATACGTTTACCATCAAATTCTATGATATATCCCAAATATTTAGCAAACCCCTGCTGATCAGTTTCAATGGCCGGGTGTGCGGCCGGTGTAGCATGAATACGAATGCCGGTTTCCAGCGTAAACCAGCCATCCGGCGCCACTACTACTCTTTCTTTTGAAAATCCATTTTCAATCAGATACTGACAAACTTCATTGGGGCCGACAAAGCGGCATCCGGGCGATGCTGCGGCTAAAGGGATAAGGGTATCCAAATCGCAGTGATCAAGATGGATATGCGTGATCAATACCCAATCTGCATCATATATTTCATCAGGCCGAATAGGAACCGGCACCATCCTTTTTTGATGAGGCCCTTCTATTCTTTCAACACTATCCGATAAATAAGGGTCAATATAAAGCACCTTACTAAGTGATTGCAATCGAAAACCAGATTGTCCGAGTGATTGGCACTGAATCGAAACCATACACAAAAGTGCTTTTATACTTTTATTGAATGAAACATCAACTATTGGGTCCCATTACTTTAGCCGGAACCCCTGCAGCAAAAAGATTGTCAGGTATGTCTTTGGTAACAACCGAGCCTGCTCCTATGATAACATTATCTCCAATTGTTACACCCCGCAATATCACCGCATTGGCTCCAATAAAGCAACCCGATCCTATTTTGATATCATACCCTGATTCAGGCACCTCTTTTGGTGAATCTTTCTGCAGCTTGGCAAGTTTTCCATTATGAAATCTGTGAAACCCTGTTAATACAGATACACCATGTGAGAAAAGCGTATTATCGCCCACATGAATATTACCACTGGCAAGATTAAATACCGCATCAAGTGTTGATACATTCGCACCAAGAAAGAGCTGGTTACCACTACCTTCACCGTGTACATAGTAATATTCAACATGCTTAAACCCAAGCGCCAAAAATGGTTTAGAAAGCATTCTTTTCACCCAGAAAATAATTTTACCCGAAAAATTACGTTTTGTTCTCAGTCGTTTTGGGTTAATATAGTAGGCCATTCGCTGGTCGATTTATTTAAAACCATAAACCAAATATTTTTTCATACTCTTTGATACAGGATTCCAATACTTCAAAAGCTTCAGCGGAGCTTCTTGTTCTTGCAGCGTTGAGTAACCTTTGATAATCACTTTCGTGGGTTACTGTCTGATCCTGTTTTATTAAGCCATATCTTTTATAAATATTTTTCTGCGGCCCCGCATTAATAAATTTTCGGGGAACTTTTTGAGAATGCAATACTTTTTGTGTGGCAGCAGTAGCAGGGGCCCCGATCAACTGTTCTATCCGTTTTACATAGCCATCAGGCGATAATACAAATTGCTCAAATGGCACAAATGCTATCGTATCTTTCAACGATTGATCTGTTGCTTTTTGAAAAACGGTCTGCAGTAATGCATGGATAACATAGATAACTTTATCGAAGGGTTGTGCGTTCACATACTTTTCTTCTGATCCGGCAGCAAACCATGGAACAAGGCTTCCTGAATGATCGAGCCAGATTGTAAAATCCCGCGGGCTATGCCCATGCATATCAATATAACTATGCCAGTGGTCCAGAAGATACAAAGGGTGGCGTACCATCTGAATGATACGCAACCTCTCTCCAAAAGCATTCAGTGCAGGTTGCATACAACTTAACAGCTGGTGTGTAACCAGAAACAGGATCGGGTTTTCCTTTTCGATCCTCTCTCCTGCAGCGGCTCCGTCTGCCTGAAACAGCTGCTTTACATATTTAAAAGCCTTTGAACTTTTAAAAACACTGGAAAGATCCCCTGGCCTGAAATTCACTTCCCTGGAAATCACTCCATCATAATATTTTGTGTCGGC
>CBHRAM010000116.1:0-9553 GCA_966076165.1 uncultured Chitinophagaceae bacterium | reverse complement strand
CTTAGTGAGTGACGGGGTGGTTACTGTACCTGCAACCACCCCCGATTCATTTTTTCTGCGAAAAAACACATCGTCCCCTCCCTGACATGGAGGGGATTTTTATTTTATAGAGTACCTTTTGTAACCTTTACACAAAATCCATCATCAAATAGGTATCTCACTAAAAAAATAAAAAATGGACGCAACATTTATTACCTGGATCGCCTTGTTCTGGATCCCTGCAATTACCTGTGTTTTTCTGGTTTGGTATTTCCTGCACCGGGCCCGGCATAAAGAAAGAATAATGATGATGGAAAAAGGGATTGATCCCAAAACACATTCATACACCGGCAAGAGATTTAGTTTTCCCTGGGCAAAGTTGGGGATCATTATCATGGGGTTAAGTGTGGGACTGATCATAATCTCCATACTGGTTAGTTTAAAAGCATTGGAAGGCGGTGGCAATGCACTACCATTGGCCATATTAGGAATTTGTGGCGGTGCCTCAATGGTGCTGGCTAATCGATTGGATAATGATTCAAACAAATCCTGATAATGGATGATGTTTTTATAAAAAAAGTATGTGCCGGGGATCAGGATGCTTTTCGGTATTTTGTATCGAAGTATAAAGACATGGGATTTACGGTAGCCGTATCAGTTGTGAAAGATGAATTCATAGCCCAGGAAGTATTACAGGATGCATTTATTAAAGTATATAAAAACCTTTCCTCATTCAGTAACCGATCCAGTTTTCGTACCTGGTTTTACCGGATTGTGGTGAATGAAGCTTTGAGCAGATTAAGAAAAGAAAAACACGGGTTCATTTCTTACACCGACGATCTTAATGATGAGAAGGCAGATGAAACCATACTTACGGATTTGAAAGAAGAAGAACAGATTCAGCAGATCAATGAAGCTTTACAAAAATTGCCGCCAAAAGAGAGTCTGGTACTAAGGCTCTTCTATTTACAGGAAGAAAGTATCAAGGAAGTTTGTGAGGTTACCGGATGGACTGAATCGAACACAAAAGTCATACTTCATCGAGCCAGAAAGAATATGTTTAAGATCATGAATCAATTAGTGAACCCACAATTATAAAGACGGAACTATGCAGGATAATATAAAAAATGACCATCTTCTATCTCAGCTTATGCGAAAGAGCCAGTTAGAAATGCCATTTGCCGACTTTGAAGAAACAGTGATGCATCGCATCCAGATCGAAATAAAACAAAAGGATCTTTTATTGCGTTACAGAAAACTCTCATTTCTGTTTTTCGTTTTGGGAACAGGATTCGGTTTGGCCATTAATGTCATTCTCGAGAAATCGCAACTAACTTTCCCCGGAATCTCTCCACAAACAACACTATTGATCTTCCAGTCATTATTTGTACTGTTCTTTCTTACACAGCTCGATAACTCAATCAAACTTTTCAGAACAGTTAAAAAGGATAGTTACTCAAACAACCATTAGTGACGCAACCTATCCAGAAAAATAATTCGACCGTCTGACTGTAAAATTACTCATTTTTGCACTGCATCCTACAATATGAGCCAACCCGAGATCAGAACCGTAAATGTTACCCGCTATGTTACCCCTTTGCGTGAGGGTGGATCATTGCCTGCGATTGCAGAAGCGGACGACGGGTTTCTGTATGTACTCAAATTTCGTGGGGCCGGACAAGGGGTTAAGGCACTGATCGCAGAACTGATCGGTGGTGAAATAGCCCGGGCATTAGGGATGAAAGTGCCTGAAATTGTTTTTGCCAATTTAGATACCGCTTTTGGCAGAACAGAACCCGATGAAGAGATCCAGGACCTGCTCAAAGCCAGTGTAGGTTTAAACCTTGCCCTTCATTATCTATCCGGTACGGTAACTTTTGACGCAGCAGTTACGAAAATTTCACCTGCCCAGGCTTCACAGGTGGTATGGCTGGATTGCTTATTGACCAATGTAGACAGAACGGCCCGCAATACCAATATGCTGGTATGGCACAAAGAATTGTGGCTGATCGATCATGGTGCAGCCTTATACTTCCATCATTCCTGGCAGAACTGGCAGGAACAGGCAACAAGGCCTTTTGTACAGGTAAAAGATCATGTATTATTAAAAATGGCTGCAGAACTTGAGCAGGCAGATAAAATTTCAAAACAAATACTCACACCGGAAAAGATCCGTTCTATTGTAGCTTTGGTTCCGGATGAATGGTTGGCCGAAGGGATCGAAAACGGATCAGCTGCAGAACTGCGAGAAGTATATGCACAGTTTTTGGAAACCAGGATCAACTCATCACATATATTCGTAAAAGAAGCCCAGGATGCCAGAGAAAGACTTATTTGAGTATGCCATTGTACGCATCGTACCTAAAGTGGAACGCGAAGAGTTTATCAACGTGGGTGTGATCCTGTATTGTGCCAAACAGAAATTCTTACAGGCCATTTTTAGCATTAATGAAGAAAGGCTTCGTGCTTTTTGTACCAAAACAGATCTGGCTGAATTAAAAGAGCATTTGAATTCCTATAATAATATCTGTAAGGGCACCCCCGACTCGGGCCCGATTGGCCAACTCGATCTTGCTTCCCGTTTCCGTTGGTTGACGGCTACACGCAGTACGGTTGTACAATCTTCCAAAGTACATCCGGGGTTATCTGAAGATCCGGCAGAAACTTTACAAAAATTATTTACACAATTGGTGTTATAGAACTAATTGTCTATCGCATGATCCACCGGTACCGCTACCCCATTCCATACCTTTCGTGTGGTCCAGTCTTCATCCTTACCATTCCAGAAAGAATCGTTTGCCGGTAAACCTAACATCAGATAAGCTTCCGCACAGAGATATAAACTGCCTGTTGAAATATAATAATCCCCCATACTTTCCTGGTGGCCGTACACCCCTATCTGTAACCAGCCTTTCGCATCGTACGTATTCGGTGCTTCCATTTGTTTTTTGATCAGGCTGTACATCGCAAATCTAACCTGCTGTTCGGATGTATGGGGTGATAAAGCTTTCTGCAAAGCCATTTGTGCCAGAGATTGAAAAGCGCCGCAACGGTAAGCAATAGATCTGCCTACGATCGGATAAGTCGCTTCCGGTGAGATCAACCGCTCCTGTATCTCGGCGTAGCGTGTACTTCTTTTTAATTCTGTTTCCAGATCTAAAGCCATGGTAATGCCTTTCTCTTTCATTACACGGAGAATATCTACCATCATCGGATGTATCACAAAACTGTTATAATAATCATAGTGAAAATCTTTCCCATCGCCATAGATCCCATCACCCTTATACCATTCCTTGTGTTTGAGTATGGCATAGTCAATGCGCGACTGGTCGCATTCACCCGTAAATTTCAGCAAACAGGTTTCTACCATTCCGGAAAATAAAAGCCAGTTATTTTGTCCGGGTTTGGTGGCACGTGATAATTTTAAGGCAGCAACCAGATTGCGTTTGGTCTCATCATCCAGCCTACCCCATAGTTGGGTAGGTGCGCGTAACAATGCATGGGAAAGAAATGCAGCATCTACCAATGATTGCCCGGTCAGGTTGAATTCAAGATAATCCGGTGAAGTGGAATCCGTTCCGTTCTTGATACATTGTACTGCGAGGTCTATATATTTTTTGCGCAGTTTTCCTTCTTTGGTATCATCAGGCCCCAGTTCCAGCCATGGTGCCATGCCCGCCATTAAACGGCCAAAAGCTTCGAGGTGTGTGGAGGAAGGAATCCGTTTTGCTTTGATCATATCTGGCGATTTTTCAACCGGCATCCATTGTTTTAATTTCTTTTGGCTGAGTGCATTCAATAAAGGATCAGCCATTTTGGTTAAGGAACTGATGAGGTAAGCCCTTTCTTTCTGGCCATCTGTATTCTCAGATTGCGCAAACAGATGGATTGATGAAACAATGGCTATAACCAGGATATAAAGGATACGCATAAGGATATAATTATTTTCAAGGTAAGATTTCTTTGATATTACCTCGTCATTTCTCGCTACGCTCGAAATGACGGGTACTTATCATTCATTATTTTTTATAATTCGCCAGAAACACCCCTCCCATGATCAATACTGCCGCACCAACCTTTGGCAGGCTCAAGCTTTCATGCAGAATGATCATGGATGCGGCTGTTGCAAAGAAGGGTTGTGTATAAATAAAGGAACCCGTCATTGATGCACCTAACTTACTGATCCCGTAATTCATGCATCTGTACGCGAGAAAAGTGGAACCCAGAACAATATATACGAGACAGAACCAGCTTACTGTATCAAAGGATTGCCACTCAACTTTGGCAAAATCATTCCACCCGATCGGTAAGCTTGCGAATGTGCCGAAGAAGAATACCCACTGCAGGATATGGGTGGCTTTGTATTTACCCATCAAGGGTTTCACAGCAATTACATACGCTGAATAACTTGCCGCTCCCATGATCACAAACAGGTCACCCATCGATTGCTCTGAACCCGCAACCGATGAAAGGTCACGCGAAAAAACCAGTAAGGCCCCACCTGAAATACCCAGCGAAAGCCCGATGAGTTTTAAAGGCGATAACCGCTCCTTCAAAAACCAGGCTGCCAGAAAAGTGATGGTGATCGGTGTGGTCAGGATCAATAAGGAAGCATGAATAGGACTGGTTCGTGCCATACCCATCATGGTAAATGTCTGGTTCATGGTGATCCCCGCGAGGGCACACAGAAAAAGCCGCAGGTAATCTTTTTTTATGATGCCGGTCTTAACCGGTTTCGCTAAAAACAAACTCCAGAAAAGAACCGTGGTAACCACAATACGGATGGCCGTTAGCGCAAATGGATGCAGTAAATGCGGGGTGATATGCTTCACAGCGATCACACTGGTTCCAAAGAAAAAATTTGCAAGCAATACCGCCGCTATGGCTTTTTGTTTCTCATTCATTGGCTACTATCATTTCCGGCTTCTTACAAAAAGAAAAGGAAACATCTTTTCAGATGTTCCCTTTTCGCTGCTATATGATCCCAACAATTTAATACTTAAATACTTTACCTCCTGCCATTACTTCCTGCGTTTTGGAATCGAAAGTTACTTTCGCTCCTGTACGGCAGGCGGCATTCGCCATGATGGTTGCAATAGAATGGTTATAGCCTGCTTCCACCGGTGCATTCGGTGTCTGGCGGCTGCGGATACATTCCATCCAGTTCTTAACGTGTGCCGTAGTTAATGCATCACCGCCGGTATTGGCACCTGCTTCTACCTTAATGGCTTCACTCAGACTTAATTCGGGCAAGAGATTGGGCTGCATCTTCATAGCGGCAGCAGCATTTGCTCTCAATCCGCCTTTGGGCGACACTTTATTGGTGATCAGGTTCAGTTCACCACCATTTGAGTAATACAATTCAGCAGGATTTTCATCACCGTTGTGCATGCGCGACATAAAGACTACCTGGAAACCGGTGCTGGGATCGTTCTCAGGACCATATTCCATTACGGCAGTGGTAGTATCCCAGTTTCTTCTTCCATCTTTCCACATGTAAACCCCTCCATTCGCTGTAACACTGCGTGGATGCGATAAACCTGAGAACCAGTTTACCGTATCGATCTGGTGGCTCATCCACTGGCCCGGCATACCGGATGAATAAGGCCAGAACAAACGGAATTCCAAATATTTTCTTGGATCAAAATTCTCATAAGGCCTGTTCATTAAGAATCGTTTCCAGTCGAGATCCGATTCTTTACACTGCGCAACCAGATCGGGCCTTCTCCAACGACCCGGCTGATTCACATTCCAGGTTAACTCAACCATGGTGATCGGGCCGAATTTTCCGGTCTGGATAAATTCAGCAGCTGCCTTATAATTGGAGCCACTTCTTCTTTGTGATCCGATCTGTACAATACTTTTAGAAGCTTTCACCGCTTTTAATGCCGCACGGTTATCTTCCATCGTTTCTGCAAAAGGCTTCTCACAATACACATCCATACCCGCTTCCACGGCTTCTTTACAATGAAGTGCATGTTGAAAATCTGCTGTGCTGATAAACACAGCGTCTACTGTTTTGGATGCATAGAGTTCTTCATTATTACGATAGGCATTGATCTCATGCCCCATCTTATCTTTCAGGAATGCCTGTCCTTCATCCCTTCTTTTTTTCCAGAGATCCGAAACAGAAACAATATCAAAATTCATCTCCTTATAAAATTTCATGAAAGGAGGAATATGTGAACTGCGGTGGCGGTCGGAGAAGCCAACTACCCCTACCCTTACCCTGTCATTGGCGCCAATAATGCGGCCATAACTTTTGGCGCTGAAACCCATGGTTGCGATATAGGTTCCGGCAGCTGCCTGGGCAGATTGTTTGATAAAATTTCGTCTTGTGTTTGACATGTGCAATCGTTATTGTGAGTGATAAATATTTTGAACTACTAATTTACGTTGTTCTTATCTGATATTCCAATACTATCCTGCGCCATCCTGCCACAAGATCAGATATTAAAATATTCTTTTGCATTGTTATAGGCAATGTCTTTAAGGATGCCCCCCATCCAGGCTTCATCATTGGGCAGTAAGCCTTTTTCCATTTCTTCTCCAAACAGGTTACATAGGATCCTGCGGAAATATTCATGGCGGGGAAACGACAGAAAACTCCGGCTGTCGGTGATCATACCGATAAATGTGCTGATCAACCCCATATTGGATAAGGCATTCAGCTGTTTTTCCATCCCGTCTTTCTGGTCAAGAAACCACCAGCCCGAGCCAAACTGCATCTTACCTTTCATGCTGCCATCGTTGAAATTACCCAGCATCGTGGCAAACACTTCATTATCGGAGGGGTTGATATTATAAATCACGGTTTTGGCCAGTTGATCGGCTTTATCGAGGTTATCGAGGAATAAGGACATCTGTAAAGCCTGCGGAAAATCACCGATCGAATCAAAGCCGCTGTCCGCCCCCAGTTTGGCATTCAGCCGGGTATTGTTATTGCGGATGGGGCCGAGATGAAACTGTTGCGCCCAGCCTTTGGCATGGTACATCTTACACAATTCCATCAATACATAACCCATAAAAGCTTCAGGATCGGAAAAAGTGCCTTTTCGGTTGATCACAAAAAAGGTGAACTCGGTTTCCAATTGGGATGAGAAGCCGAATTTGCCGGGCATCTGCGTTAACCCATGATCAGAAACCACACAACCGTTTGCATGAAAATAATCCACCCGGTTCTGCAGGGCCTGTAGTAAGGATGGAATATCCTTGATCCGGATCCCGCTGCTATCTTCCAATAGCTGCAGGTTTTTAAAGAAGGTCTCTTTTTTATCGATCATCAGAACCTTATCCGGCCGGAAGGAAGGGCTCACCCGTATGGAAAAATTTTCTGCCGCCAGGCTTTTGTGATGTTCCAGGCTATCCCAGGGTTCATCGGTAGTGCCTACGTATTCTACATGAAAAGAGCGGAGAATAGATCTTGTTCGAAATTCAGGTGTTTTCAGCAATTCGTTGCAATGCGTGTAGATCTTATCTGCATTACCAGCATGTAGGTACTCTTTTACACCAAATACATTTTTCAGTTCGAGATGTGTCCAGTGAAACAAAGGGTTTCGTATGGTTTGGGGAACCACGTTTGCCCATGCATCAAATTTCTGTTTATCAGATGCAGCACCTGTGATCAGTTCTTCCGGAACACCCAGTGTACGCTGTGCACGCCATTTATAGTGGTCGCCTTTGAGCCAGATCTCTGTGAGATTTCCGAACTGTTTATTGCCTGCGATCTCATCGGGTGGCAGGTGACAGTGATAATCTATGATCGGCATATTCTTTACATAGTCATGGTAAAGCCTCTGTGCGGTCTTGCCCTGCAACAAAAAATCATCTGTAAAAGCATATCCGTTCATATATCGCCTGTTTATTATTTTTTAAACGCCGCCAAATACGGTAAAGCCACCGTCAACCCCTATCTGCATACCGGTTACAAATTTTGATGCATCACTCAGGAGAAAGATCAATGCGCCGATCAGTTCATCGGGTTTACCAAAACGTTTAAAAGGGGTGCCTTTTACCACAAGGTTACCACGGTCTGTATAAGACCCATCTGGGTTGGTCAATAAGGTTCTGTTTTGTTCTGTAAGAAAGAATCCGGGCATGATCGCATTCATGCGGATCGCATCACCATATCGGTTAGCCACTTCTACGGCAAACCACTGGTTATAGGCATCTACGGCGGCCTTACCCATGCTGTAGCCCAAAACTTTGGTGATCACCTGTTTGGAGCTCACGGAAGAAATATTCACAATACTGCCTTTCCCTTTTTTGGCCATTACCGCACCAAACACCTGTGTAGGAATGATGGTGCCCCATACATTGAGCACCATGGCTTTTTTCATGCCATCAATATTCATAGCGAAGATATCCGCGTCGGGTTGCAGAACGCCTTCTGGCATATTACCACCGGCTCCGTTTACCAGCCCGTCAATGGTTCCTAATTTTTCGAGGATGATCTCACGCGCCCTGATCAGATCGGTTTCTTCCAGAACATCCGCAACAATCGCCAATGCTTTGCCACCCTTATCTGTGATCTCTTTTGCTCTTTGTTCGGCTACTGCTCCGTTGCGACCCAGTATTACCGGGATCCCTCCCGCTTCTGCAATTCCTTTTACAAATGATCCGCCGAGTATGCCTGTACCACCTGTTACAATAATTACTTTATCCTTTAACGAAAACAGATCATTCGATCCCATAGCAAGCTTGATTTACGTAAGTGAATATGATATTTTTTTCCTGGTTAACGGGTATGCCCGATAGATTAATTTACGAAAACGATGTAGACCATCAATAGAATTGGCCATCATACATTGTAACGCAGCAATCATCATTGCTGTACCATTTCAACTTTTTTAATATTGAGGATGGGTACCAGCAGCTCTTTTTTCTTTACAATAAACACCAGTGAATTCTCTTTCTGCTTTTGCGGCACACCCTGTACAATTACTTCGTCTTCAAAACCGATCACTTTCAACATTACTTTATTCTGAATGAAATAATTGTAGGCAGACCCATCATAAGATTTTACCGGCACCGGTTTGGCTGTTGTCATTCCTTTTTTGGTACTGATCACAATTACGCCTGCCGCGCCCTGCGCACCATAGGCAGTGGCGGATGCCGCATCTTTCAGCACACTGATCCCATCTACATCCTGCGGGTTGATGGTAGAAATATCTCCGGTATAAATTGTACCGTCTACTACAATCAAAGGGTTCTTTTGATTACGCAAACTGCCGATCCCTCGTATGGTAACCGTACCACCGCTTTTATCACTTGTTGTACTCACTTCCAGTCCGGGCACATCTTTGAGCATTTCAAAAATGGTCTTATACGTTCCGGGAGGAAGCGTATTGGCTTTGGCTTGTGCAGCAACATCTGAAACCATGCTCAGCATCACTGCACAGAATAAGAAAACGACAAAGTGTTTGGCGGTTTTCATAACGTTATTTTTTAGCGGCTAATTTTTGTGCCTGGGTAGTGGTATAATATTTAGCCAGCATATTCGGCACTTCCCATGCGGGCATATTACGGTTGGCAAGATACCCCAGGTATTTTTCTGTAACCCTGGCAAAATGTG
>CBHRAM010000115.1:0-9559 GCA_966076165.1 uncultured Chitinophagaceae bacterium | reverse complement strand
GTTTCATAGGAGCGGATAGATAAAGTGGTAGGGATATTGGGCATCAGGATCCAATCCACTCCGGCAAAAATGGCATCATGTAATAAAGAGATCCCCGGCGGGCAATCGAGTATCACCACATCATAGTCTTTTTTCAAAGAAGACAGAAGCGTGGAGATCTTTCGTTTGGATTGTTTCATTTCACTCAGCAATACATCTGCATGGCGTGCAGAAAGATCAGCAGGTATGATATCCAGGTTGGCATAAGCCGAGCTCTGAACGGCATCTAATAATTCCATTTCACTGTTCAACAGTTTTTTGGATTCATTCTTCGTACCCGAGGCGCCGAGATAAAAGGAGGAGGAACCTTGCGGGTCCATATCCCATATCAAAGTTTTATAGCCTTCTTTGGCAGCTAAATACGCCAGGTTTATGGTGGCAGCAGTTTTGCCTACACCACCTTTCAGGTTGTAAAGTGCTAATGTGACCATACTCTAATATACAGGATTTCGGGAATTATGCAATGAGAGCGGAGTAAGAACTTGCACGCAAAGGCGCGAAGGCGCAGGAAAACCCATTTAACCCCCTTTAACCACTTTAACCCTTTTAACCTCTTTAACTAACTCAAATCATCCACCCCAGCAACAAACACCCCAATACCACAAATGGCGCAGGGATCTTATTACTGTTCAGCAGCAGAAAAGTAGCGGCCACGATCAATACATCCCAGACTCCGATCATCTCTCCATCTACTAAAGAATGAAGAAATGTGTCTTTGATCAGGTAACAGGTGGCTCCGGCCATGATACCTACCACAGCAGCATTGATACCTTCCAAAGACCGGAAGATCACGGCATATCTTTTCAGGTTATGCCATACGGGGAAGAAGAAGAGCACCAATAAGGCACTGGGCAGAAAAATAGCGATCATGCCGATGATACAGCCGAGTAACTGCATACCCGGTCCCTGGTCCCGCAAAACCATCCCACCAGTAAAAGAGCCAATGGAAAAAACAGGGCCGGGGATGGCACGTACGATACCGGATCCGGTTAAAAAATCTTCCCGGCTCATACGTAATACTTCCCGTTTGGTTTCTTTTACCCGTTTGGTTTCCGGTCGGGTTACATACTGCTCGTACATCAAGGGCATCAATACATCACCCCCGCCAAAAACAAGGCTTCCAAACCGGTAGGCATTCTCAAACAGGTTGATGGGTTTTCTGTTTTGCCAGTTTTGACTGCTGGCTGTTTCGGAAAAATAACCGGCCAATCCAAACAGGGCAAAGAATATAAGCAGGTTACCCCATTTGATCTTTTTAGGCGGGACCCCTTTTTGCGGGATCCGCCTATCACTGAAATTGGTGGCAATCCCCGCAGCCACGATCAGCGAAGGAAAGATCCAGGGCGATTTAAAGGCCATGAAAGTAGCGATGGTAGCCAGTATGGTAATGACCGAAGTGATCGTATTATGAACCGCGATCCCGAAGATCCGGAAAGTGGAATACGCAATAAACCCGATCGCCATGGGCTGGATGAATTTGAATACACCCACTTTCAAGCCCATATCATCAAAATAATCCAGCAGAAAGGAAACCCCACCCATCAATATGCAGGCAGGTAAGATCCATATTAACAGCGTAAGCACCGCCAAAGGGATACCGCCTCTTTTATAACCGATGAGCGTAAGTGTTTGTGTAGAAGAAGCACCGGGTAACAATTGGCAGAAGCCATTGTATTCCATCAATTCTTCTTCGGTAACATCTTTCCGCTGGTGTACAAAGGTCTTCATCATCATACCCATATGTCCCTGCGGACCGCCAAAAGCTGTGATACTGTGTAAGAACACGGCACGCAAAAAGGGGGTATGTCGGAATAGAACCATGGGGCAATGGCTACTGAGTGAGTAGGGAAATTAACGAAAAAGGTGGGTTGTTTGAACAATAATCGGCAGTTATATAAAAAGGAGGAGCCAATTTATAGCCGCCTCCTTTTTGCGCCTTTGCGCCTTTGCGAGAAATTTTGCACGCAAAGGCGCAAGGGCGCAGTTACTACAATTGGTTATTTCTTCAACCCTATCTCCCTCAATCTTTCATCCAGATACTCTCCCGCTGTTGCATCGGGATAGGCTTTGGGATGTTCTGCATCAATACAGCTCTCCAGGCAGGCAAGGCTCATGGCGCTGCGCGGGTGTAAGAAGAAAGGCATGGAGAAACGGCTGGTATGCCATAATTCACGCGGCGGGTTAACCACACGGTGCGTGGTGCTGCGCAGTTTGTTATTGGTTAATCGCTGCAACATATCACCTACATTCACCACGATCTGCTCGGGGAGTGAAGTTACATTTACCCATTCGCCCTGTTTGGTGAGGATCTGCAAACCATCTGCAG
Source organism: uncultured Chitinophagaceae bacterium (assembly GCA_966076165.1). Lineage (GTDB taxonomy): Bacteria > Bacteroidota > Bacteroidia > Chitinophagales > Chitinophagaceae > Sediminibacterium. The sequence goes on along the minus strand of CBHRAM010000115.1, from coordinate 7,194 downwards.
AAGCGCCCACCAGCAAAGTGATCAGGTTAATATCTTCATGCTGTTCTGCACGGATAGCACTTTTGGGCTCATTGGTTATGGGCGGATAGTGTATGCAACGAAGAATAGAATTGCCCCTGTGTACATAATCATCAAAATAATGTTCCTCAAGTCCTAAATACAATGCAATCGCCTGCAACAGGGAAGTTCCGCTTTTTTCAAAATTGCGGTAGGCATTGAATAAAGTGCTGTTAAATGGCTTGATCTCATCTACAGAAACATTATCGGGGTACTCGGGTTTCAAGGGATCATTATCGTCCACGATCTGTCCGTACTGAAAAAATTCTTTCAGGTCCGGTGCTTCGCTACCCTTGGCATGTTCGCGGCCAAAGCTGGTATAACCACGCTGGCCGGCAAGGCCGGGGATCTCATACCCTAATTTTTTTTCTAATGGCAGTGAGAAGAACTGCTGAACATATTCGTATTGATGGGCAATCAGCTCATCGGGAACACCATGGTTTTTTACGGCCACAAACCCCACTTCTTCATAGGCTTGTCCCAGTGCCTGCACAAAAGCGGTTTTACGCTTTGGGTCGCCACTAAGAAAATCGGCCAGGTCAACTACCGGAATAGACATACTCGTTAGATTTAAAAGTGAATAAAGGATTCTCTGTTAATACAGTCTGGAAAATTACAAAACGCCAACCAGATATCCGATAGTGTAGATAAGATGGGATTCTTGCAAATTTTTATCAACTTTAGCCCATGAAACCAAAATGGCAGGCTGTTTTCCTCGTTTTTGCTTTGCTGATGGTTTCGTGCAGCAGTAAGTACCATAAGTTTGTTTCTAATTACCGGTTCACCAGCCCCAGCGGCATCCCCGATTACAGCAATCCCGATTATTGGGCGGCGCATCCGGATAAGAAAGACCTTTCCGATAGTATCCCCTCGCCGTTAAAGCAAGACTACCGGCCCGATACCACCGTAGATATTTTCTTTGTTTATCCTACTACCTACACCGATAAGCATAAAGCGTTGGGCTGGAATGCACCGATCGATAATGCCGAGCTCAATGCCAAAACAGATTATTCCAGCATCTTATACCAGGCCAGTGTATTTAATGAAGCAGGGAAAGTGTATTCGCCCAGATACCGGCAGGCAAATTTCTACTGCTATTTTCCAAAGACCCAGCCAGATACTACCCGGGCTCTGGCTGCTTTTGAAATAGCGTATGAAGATGTAAAAGCGGCTTTTCTCTATTATATGAAACATTATAATAAGGGCCGACCCATCATTATTGCCTCACATAGCCAGGGCACAACGCATACCAAACGTTTATTGAAAGAGTTTTTTGATGGCAAGCAACTGCAAAACCAATTGGTAGCAGCGTATCTGGCCGGTATGCAGGTAGAGCCGGGTTATTTTGTATCGATACAACCCTGTAATACACCCGATCAAACCGGATGCTTCTGCAGCTGGCGCACTTTCCGGGAAGGATATAAACCCGATTATGTATTAAGTGAAAAAGATACAGCCATTGTTACGAACCCCCTTACCTGGGACACCAGCAAACCCGAAGCGGAAAGATCTGCCAATCCCGGAGGTTTATTACTCAATTTTAATAAGCTGGTGAAAGGGGTGACCAATGCGAAAGTAAACAGCGGTGTATTATGGACGGAGAAGCCGCATTTTTTTGGCAGCCTGCTGTTTATTACCCGGAATTATCATATTGCCGATATCAACCTGTTTTATAAAAGTATTCGTGATAATGCAAAGCTGCGTGTGGCGGCTTTTCCAAAAAAATAGGCCCCGCATATATGCGGAGCCATACTGTTCATCCCCCAAAAATCAAGATTTATTGTTTTACAAAACGTATCGATTTAATAAAATTGCCCCCGCTGAATGCATTCATCACATAACGGCCACTCACGAGATCGCCTAAATTCAGTTCAAGCTGTTGTTTGCCTTCGTTTACATTGGCTTCCATGGTCTTGGCAATACGGCCTTCAATATCGAGCACTTTCAGTACCAGCCTTCCGGTCTTATCGGCCATAACGGTAACATAACTCATGGTTTCTACCATACCCGGTTGTAGATTCTGGATATACATACAATCTGATTTATACTTTAAAAGGATCAGTGCCAACCGGGGGAGTGGTCTATTGACACAGAAAAGGTTTCTGATGCTGCTCAAATATCACAAGTTTAATGCCAATAATCGGCGCAACTGCTTAGAAACGGGATTTTTCCCCCTGAAGCAGGGAGTATTTTACACGGGGCACTAAAGTACCGAAAGGAATTATAAGAAAGAGTTCATTATCCCACAGCCTGAAGGCTGCGGCAATACAAATAGATAGTAAGTTCAAAAGTGCGACTCATGTAGGGCTAAAGCCCATTAATATCATATGCCTATAACCCCAGCCTGAAGGCTGGGGTTATAAATAAAAAAGATTCCCGGGCTTTAGCCCTAAACACTTCCGCTCACAAAAAAAGCCCGCTTAAAAGGCGGGCCAGCATATTCTTTACCATGAACTATGATCCATGAACCATAAACTACCTGCTCCCCTTCTTACTACCCACTTTCTTCCCCTGCTCCATCTGCCCTTTTAATTTCTCTATCTCTTTGGTGAGTTGTTTGATCATCTGTGCCAGGTTATCCAGTTCCTGTTTGGAAGCATAGCCATAAGGATTGGCTGGATCTTCTGCTTTGGTTGTGGTTGGGGTTTCTTTAAAAAAGCTGGTTACATCTACTTCCAGGATCTCAGCAATCTTCACTAACCGGGTGGCTGATGGATCGGTTTCTCCGCGCTCAATTTTGGCATAGGCACCCGCGGTGATCTCCAGATCTGTAGCCATATTATCCTGGGTATAGCCTTTAATCCGTCTTAGTTCCCTGATGCGTTCTCCGATGGTTTTTTTCACAATTCAAATTTCTTCAACTAGCCACTCTTCAACTGTCTTATTAGGACAGTTTGTTATATTTTAAATACATTTACTGTCTTTAAAGTATAAATCTGTCATTTGAATACAGGTTTATACTCAAACCCAACCCAAAAGACAGATGCCCACTTTACACTGGATAGGAAAAGACAAGGTGATGAATCATCACCGTGCCGTTCCGTTCAGGGTTCTGGAGCATGGGTATGGTTTTACAGATGGCAAGCTTGGCAGCGCTGAAACACAAAGCGGCAATAAGATTATTCATGGAGATAACCTGGAAGCCTTAAAAGCTTTATTGCCCCAATACGAAGGAAAAATCAAGTGCATTTATATTGATCCGCCTTATAATACCGGAAAGGAGGAATGGCTTTACACAGATAAAGTAAACCATCCACAAATTGAAAAATGGTTTCAAAAAACAATTGGTAAAGAGGGCGAGGATCTCGCAAGAGATGACAAATGGCTATGCATGATGTATCCTCGGGTTAAACTTTTACACAAATTATTAAAAGAAGATGGTGTTTTCTTTTGTTCTATCGATGATTATGAACACTCCAACTTAAAATTGATGTTAGATGAAATCTTTGGTGTTTCAAATTTCATAAATAACATAATATGGCAGAGGGCATTTTCTCCGATTAATACTAAAAAAAGATTTTCCCCAAATCATGATTTCATCCTTTGTTACGCTAAAAATATTCAGCTAGTACAGTTTTCTCTTCCGAGAACAGAAGAGGCCGATAACAGATATTCTAACCCTGATAATGATAAACGCGGGGACTGGACATCAAGTGACTTAACGGTAGGGCCGGTTGTTAAAGAAAAATTATATGAAATAATAACCCCAAGTGGAAAAAGCTACTTACCACCTTCTGGCAGGTGTTGGGTTGTAACAGAAGATAGATTTAATGAATTGCGAGATGATAATAGAATTTGGTTTGGTGATGATGGAAGCAATATGCCGAGATTCAAAAGATTCAAATTTGATGTAAAAGATGGAATGACTCCATTGACAGTATGGACATACAAAGAAGTGGGACATACGCAAGAAGCAAAAAAAGAAATCAAGGAGCTCTTCCCGGAAAGTGATTTGCCTTTTGATACTCCAAAGCCCGTAAGGCTTATGGAAAGAGTACTTCAGCTATCTACAAAGAAAGATTCAATTATTCTCGATAGTTTTTCCGGATCAGGAACAACGGCCCAGGCAGTACTTAATCTCAACAAACAGGATGGCGGCGACCGCAAGTTCATCCTGATTGAAATGGAAGAATATGCCGAAACCATAACCGCCGAAAGAGTGAAACGGGTGATCAATGGATACTCAGACAAAGAAAGCACCGGCGGCAGTTTTGATTATTATACGCTGGGCCAGCCCCTGTTTACCGGCGATAACCAGGAATTTCTGAACGAACAGGTTGAGGTTGAAAAAATAAAACAATATATCTGGTACAGCGAAACCCGAACCCCATATAAACCGGAAGCCGGTATTCATAAGAGTTATTACCTCGGTCAAAAAGAAGATACGGCATACTACTTTATTTACGAGAAGAACCAGCTTACTACCCTTGATTTTGATATGCTGGGTATTATCGAGTCAAAAGCCGGCCAATATGTTCTGTACGCCGACAACTGTTTACTGCCCAAAGAGTTTATGCTGCAAAACAATATCAGTTTTAAAAAAATACCCAGGGATATAACCCGTTTTTAACATGGAACTTAAAAGCTACCAATATAAAGTAATTAAGGACCTGGAAAGCTATCTGTCGTATGTACAACAGTACAAGAAAACGGATATTGCTTTTAATCATTTCTGGCAAGACCGTATTGGCCCATATAACCCGATTTCCAAACAGGGTATGCAGCCTTATAAAAATACAATTCCTAAAGCTGCACATGTTTGTATAAAAGTTCCCACGGCAGGAGGTAAAACATTTATTGCCTGTAATGCGCTGCACACCATTTTTAATGCCTATCCTGATGATTTACCTAAAGCAGTTATCTGGCTAGTCCCATGGAGTAACCTGTTGGATCAAACCGTAAAAAATCTCCGTAATCCAGATCATCCGTATCGCCAGAAATTGGATAGCCTGTTTAATCACAGGGTTGAAGTCTATGAAAAAGCAGATTTATTACAAGGATCTAATTTCAATCCTTCAGTTGTTAAAGAGCAGCTTACAATAATAGTGATGAGCTTTTCCAGCCTCCGTGCTAAAAATAAAGAAGACAGGAAAGTATATAAGGAAAATGGACAGCTGGCTTCCTTTGCCGGCCAGTATAAAGACAAATCACATATCCTTGAAGACACAGATGATACGGCTCTGATCAATGTAATTCGCAGCCTTCACCCCGTAGTGGTGGTGGATGAAAGCCATAATGCAGAAAGTGATTTAAGTGTCGATATGCTGAAGGCTTTGAACCCTTCCTTTGTCTTAGACCTCACTGCCACACCAAAAGACAACAGTAATATTGTAAGCCTTGTTCCTGCCATTGAGCTCAAAAAGGAGCACATGGTAAAACTTCCGGTAATTGTTTACAATCATCACGATAAAACGGAAGTAATCAATAGTGCCCTGCACCTGCAACGTAAACTGGAATGTTTGTCGATTGAGCAGGAGAAAAACGGTGGTAGGTATATCCGCCCCATTGTTTTATTCCAGGCACAATCCAAAACCAACGAAGACAATACCACATTTGAAAAACTGAAAGAGCAGCTTTTAAAAACAGGGATCCCGGAAGAGCAGATCAAAATTAAAACTGCAGAAAAAGATGAATTGAAAGGAATTGACCTGATGTCAAAATCCTGTCCGGTCCGTTATATCATTACCATTAATGCTTTGAAAGAGGGCTGGGATTGCCCATTTGCCTATATACTCGCATCGCTGGCTGATAAATCATCTGCTGTGGATGTAGAACAGATACTAGGCAGAGTACTTCGTCAGCCGTATGTAATGAAACATTCAGCACCTCTCTTAAATGTTTCTTATGTACTTACGGCATCTGCAAAGTTCAATGAGACGCTTGCCAATATTGTAAAAGGATTACAGGAATCCGGTTTTAGTGAAAAAGATTATCGTCAGCACGACGTGATGCTGGAAGAAGAAAAGAAACAGGTGATTGAACAGCCTTTAGAAAATTTTTTGTTCCCCGAACAAACATCTGGCAAACCGCTTTCGGAAGAAATTGACGTTAAAAGAATTTCTTTCCCCTCTGATATCAGTCAGCAACCACCCGAACAACCTTTGGTAGTTGCTGAAATTGAAGCGATGGCTGAAGTCCAGAACCGCGAAATGGAAGCTATTATTAAAGAACAAAGTCAGCAACCCGTTGACGAAAATATTTTTCAGGAAATGGGAGACAAAGTAAAACGCTACCGGATGATTGAGGCCCAACATGCATTAGCCTCCTCTATTGTATTGCCCCAGTTTTTTGTAACAGGCAATCAACACGATATTTTCAGTACCGGTAAACAGTTACTGAATCAGGAATCATTATTAAAAGGTTTCCGATTAAATGATAAAGCTTCGGAAATAGATTTTCAACAAATCAATTCTGACTTATACAAGGTAGATATAGAAGAGATACAGAAAGATGAATATGCGGCAAGAATCATTAAAATCGAAGACCAGCTGGTAAAGGACCCGGTGGTAGAATACATTTTAGCAAAACCCAGAGAAAACCAGGTAAAAGATATTGCACATCAACTGGTGCAGATTGTTGGTGAGATGTACCCGATTGCCGATCAGGAAATCAGGGCTTATATAGAAAGAATTTTAAGCGGATTAAACACAGAACAGATACAGGATATTCTCGTTAGAAAACTGAGTTATGCAGAAAAAATAAAAGCCAAGATAAAAGAACACGCAGACAATTATGCGGAGCAACAATTTAATGATTTTATAAAAGTTCGCCGGGTAATCATGGAACCTGTCTGGAAATTTCCGGAAATGATTGTACCGGGAATGACGGGTGCTTCTATCAGCAAATCGCTATATGAAACAGAAGGGGCGATGAACAATTTTGAAACAACCATTATCACCCATATAGCAAGCATTCCCAATATTGCTTTCTGGCACAGGAATCTTGGCAGAGGAAAAGGTTTTGCCATTAACGGCTATAAAAGCAATCATTATCCCGACTTTATTGTGGTTACCAATTCCGGTAAAACAATCCTTGTAGAAACCAAAGGGGATGATCGCGATAATTCAGACAGTTCTGCCAAATGCAGGCTGGGGAATACCTGGGCCAAAGAAGCCGGAAATAATTTTTATTACTTTA
>CBHRAM010000114.1:0-9830 GCA_966076165.1 uncultured Chitinophagaceae bacterium | reverse complement strand
TAGTTTTGATCTCCGAAAGTATAAGAAGGCTTTGCAGGAAGGACTGCAAGGGGGCTGGTGACGGTTTGGTTAGGATCGTTAAAGTAGTTAAAATGGTTAAAGAGGGGGGTGTAAACCATTGCGACTTTACCTAATTTAACCTCTTTAACCATTTTAACTACTTTAACCCTCTTTAACTAACATGCCACCCAAAATCAAAATACTCATTTTCTGCCTCAGTGCATTACTGTTCATCGGTTGCGACAGGGTGACCAAAGACCTGGCCAAAACGCATTTGATGAACAAGCCATCCATTTCCTATTTACACAATAGTTTTCAATTGGTCTATGTAGAGAACACCGGTGCCGCAATGAGCCTGGGTGATGGACTTCCCAGGATGGCCAGTTTCTGGTTATTGAGTATGTTACCACTGATCTTTCTGCTGGGCCTTGCAGCCTATACGATTCGCCATGCAAAAGAGATGCGTTTCGTTAAATTATTTTCTTTTGCATTGATCATTGCCGGAGGATTGGGCAATATTATCGACAGGATCGTGTTCGACAGGCATGTAACAGATTTTATGATCCTTCGCCTTATGAATTTACATACCGGCATTTTTAATGTTGCAGATATTTGTGTTAGTGCCGGAGCCATTGGTTTACTCTTCTTTGGCCGGGAAAGGAAAACAAACCCCATCATACCAGAACAGATCAATTAATATATATGCTCAACTATCGGGATGCTGTTATGGGTGATATGGAAAAGATAGTGGCGATCTATAATTCCACTATCCCTACCAGAATGGTTACTGCAGATACTGAGCCCGTAACAGTAGAAAGCCGCCTGGCCTGGTTTCATGAACACAATCCTCACACAAGGCCCTTATGGGTTATTGAGAATGAAAATAAACAGATCATCGGCTGGGTAAGTTTTCAATCTTTTTATGGCAGGCCCGCCTATGCAGCTACCGCAGAGATCAGTATCTATCTGGATGCATCACAACGGGGAAAAGGAATTGGTAAAGAAGTTTTGCAATACTCCATTGACCAGGCAAAACGGCTCGGTATTAAAACACTACTCGGATTCATCTTCGCGCATAACGAGCTCAGTTTAAAACTATTCAGACAATCAGGCTTTGAAGATTGGGCAACACTGCCGGATATTGCTGTATTGGATGGGGTGGAGAGAAGTTTGAAAATATTGGGTAAAAGAATTCAGTAATGCAGCAGTAAGTAGTAATAGTTAAAAAGGTTCTTACCAATTTAACAATTTTAACCCCTTTAACTACTTAAACCTATTTAACTACTTTACCTAAATACCACCCTTCTTCAACTCCTCAACAGCAAAATTCGCCGCTCTTGCAGTTAATGCCATATAAGTAAGTGATGGGTTCTGACAGGCAGAGGAAGTCATGCAGGCACCATCGGTTACAAACACATTCTTTGCATCCCATACCTGGTTATTACCATTGAGTACCGATGTTTTGGGGTCTTTGCCCATGCGGGCAGTTCCCATTTCATGGATCCCATGTCCGATTGCATGACCGTTATCCCATGTATTGATCTTTTTTACACCGGCTGCTTCCAGCATATCTTTCAATTCTGAGACAATGGCTTTGCGCATTTTCAGTTCGTTGTCTTTCAGTTCGCAATCCATCGACAACACAGGAAGTCCCCATTTATCTTTCTTGTTTTTATCCAGTGTGATCTTATTCTCATGATAAGGTAAGATCTCACCAAAACCGGTGGCACCTATCGTCCATCCACCGGGCTCAGTTAAAGCTTCTTTGTATTCGGCACCAATACTCAGTTCTGCCACATCACGGCTCCAGCCATTCCTGCTCGCTGCACCCTGGTAGCCAAATCCACGTAAGAAATCACGTTTATCATTTCCCACATTTGCAAAACGCGGAATATAAAATCCATTGGCCCTTCTGCCGGAATAATATTTGTCTTCAAAACCCTCAACCTGACCGGAAGCACCGAGGTTATAATGATGGTCCATCACATTATGCCCCAACTGGTCACTGCTACTGCCCAAACCACCTGGCCAGATCTCTGTTGCTGTATTGAACAATACCCAGGTAGAATTTAAAGCAGAAGCATTTAAGAAAACAATCTTTGAATAATACTCATAGGTCTGGTTGGTCTCTGCATCCAACACTTCTACCCCTTTTGCTTTCTGAGTGTCTTTATCGTAGATCAGTTTTGTAACAATGGAAAATGGACGCACCGTTAAATTACCCGTCTTCATCGCCGCAGGTAAAGTAGAAGATTGGGTACTGAAATAACCTCCAAACGGACAACCTTCCCAGCAACGGTTACGGAACTGGCATTGTGTTCTTCCTTCAATAGGTGCGGTAAGATTGGCTACACGGCCTATGAATAAATGCCGATTTCCTTTGTACTGCGCTTTGATACGTGCGGCCACATCTTTCTCTACACAGTTAAGATCCATGGGTGGCAAGAAATGTCCATCCGGTAAATGTGCAAGCCCTTCCATCGATCCGCTGATCCCTGCAAATTTTTCTGCATAATCATACCAGGGTGCAATGTCTTTGTAACGGATGGGCCAGTCAACACCCACTCCTTCTTTGCCATTCGCTTCAAAATCAAGATCGCTCCAGCGATAGCTTTGTCTTCCCCATAAAATAGACCGGCCACCTAATTGGTAACTGCGCCACCAGGTAAAGGGTTTTACTTCTGTATACGGACAATCTTCTTCATTGGCCCAGGATGCCATCACCGCCTCACTGGCGGCCCAGCCACGGTGTATGACAGGATATTTTTTCCGCTGTTCATCCGTGGTCTTCCCTCTGTGTTCAAACTCCCATGGATTTTTGGTAGCGGTTTTATAATCTTCAATATGTTTATAATCACGGCCCCGTTCCAGCATCAACACTTTCAAACCTTTTTCGGTCAGTTCCTTTGCGGCCCAGCCACCACTGATACCCGAGCCTACCACAATGGCATCGAATGTGTTTTGAATTTTGGCCTTGTTGTTTACATTAGTTGTATCGGCAGACATAGCAAGCGAGGTTTAATCGAATGATTGATTGAGTGAATGGTAGCAAGATAGAATGTGTCTCCTAATTCTATCATTGATTAAATCTAAACAATATTTCTATTGCCGTGTTTTATACAGCAGAATATTCTCAACTTTACCGGAGTTTATTTCAACAAAAATCACAAATTCAATATTATGGAATACAGACAGATCGGACAATCGGGGATCACGGCATCAGCCATTACATTTGGTGCATGGGCCATTGGTGGGTGGATGTGGGGCGGCGCAGACCGCAAAGAAGCGCTGGAAGCTATATTGGCTTCTTATGAACTGGGGGTGACTTCTATTGACACGGCACCTGCTTACGGACAGGGTTTAAGTGAAGAGATCGTTGGAGATGCTTTAAAGACCTTGCCGCGCGATAAAGTACAGATCCTTACCAAATACGGCCTTCGTTGGGATCTGCAGAAAGGGCAACATTTCTTTTCCAGCAAATTCAATGATGGCAGTCCTTTGGAAGTATATAAATATGCAGGAAAAGAAAGTGTGATAGAAGAATGTGAGAACTGCTTACGCAGATTAGGAACGGATTATATAGACCTGTTCCAGATCCACTGGGCCGATCCTACCACACCGATCGAAGAGACCATGGAAGCGATCGTGCAATTACAAAAACAGGGAAAGATCAGGGCCGGTGGCGTTTGTAATTATACGGCCGATCAGATGAAAGTTGCAGAAACAATAGTATCACTTGCTTCCAACCAGGTTCCTTATAGTATGGTGTTCAGGGACATTGAAAAGGAAGTGGTGCCTTACTGTATTGAAAATAAAAAAGCCGTGATCGCTTACAGTCCTTTACACAGGGGCTTGTTGACGGGCAAGTTCAAACCCGGGCATACCTATAATGATGGCGATACAAGGGAGAGCAATCGTTTTTATACTGCGGAGAACATTACCAGAACAAATGCATTCCTCGATACGATCAGGCCTTTAGCTGCCGATAAACATGCAACACTGGCACAACTTGTCATTGCATGGACCTTACAGCAACCCGGTATAACCATTGCGTTAGTAGGTGCCCGCAATGCAGAACAGGCTACACAAAATGCCAAAGCCAGTGAAGTGAAACTGAGTGCAGAAGATCTGAAATTTATTAATGACAGATTGGATAAACTTGAATTAGTCTTCTAACTCTGCGGTTTGCTCTGCAATTCCGTGTCTCTGCGGTTGGTTACTTTTTCCCAACCGCAGAGCCGCAGAGAACGGAGAGTTTTCGCAGAGGGTTTTACAATTTGATCCTGATTACAGAAAAGGAATTGGGTAAGAGTGTTGCTGAGAATACTTTATCCTTTACTACTACTTCTTTCGTACCCGGCGCTATAGCCAAAGGTTTTTCAAAAGAATTCACTTCGTTCATATCATTGCTTTGCAAATAAGAAATTGCTGCTGAACCTTCTGCTTTTTTCAATCCTTCTAGTTGAAAGGTAACAGTCTGTTCCTTTCCAATTGTGTTGGCAATTTTAATGATCAGTTCGTTGGTGTTTTTATCAATACTGGCTGAAGCATACAGACTATCCTGTCCCGCAATTACATTCCCATTCATTTCAGCAGGTACGGTATAAGAACCGCGGTTATTGGAGAATAGTTTTTGTACATAGTAATTAGGACTACCATAAGATTGCAGGTTATCAAACCAGATCAGATCAGGCGACCATTGCCAGCCGTCCACATGGGCAAGTAAGGGTGCATAAGAAGCCATGTTAACCACGTCTGCATTGCGTTCCAGTCCGGTCATGAAAGCAGCTTCGGCCAATGCAGAGCGCCAGTTGTTCTTTGTTTTTCCATTAGGGATACCCACGCTATGTGCCGCGTATTCTCCTGCAAAGATCTTCGGGCCTTTGCGGTCATACTCATCGTAACGTTTCGCATTTTGAAGGAACCATTCCGGAGATTTATAATAATGTTCATCCAGGATATCAGCATGCATTTTACGCAATGTATCATTCAGAAAACGAAAACGGTCATCATCGGGGTTGGGCCCTACACTGTTGATCAATTGTACAGCAGGATATTTTTGTTTGATCGCTTTGGCGAAATAAGTAAACCGCTCAATGTATTGCGGCCCCCATTGTTCGTTACCTACGCCCATCATTTTTAAATGAAAGGGAGCAGGATGCCCCATAGCTGCACGAAGCTTACCCCATTTGGTTTGCACAGATCCATTGGCAAATTCTATCAGATCCAGGGCATCCTGTATATAAGGATCCAATTGATCAGTGGGTACCAATTCAGAAGTATTGAACTGACAGGCCATACCACAATTCAAAATAGGCAAGGGTGATGCACCGATATCTTCTGCCAATAAAAAATATTCATAGAACCCTAAACCAAAACTCTGGAAATAATCCGGCGTGCTTCTGTTGGCAAATTCTGTGTTCCACCGGTTGATGATGAGTTCCCTGTCTTCTACTTTACCCACTGTTTTTTTCCATTGATAGCGATTGGCCAGGTCGCGGCCTTCCACAATACATCCACCGGGGAAACGGAGAAACCCGGGTTTCAGATCTGCCAGTAATTGTACAAGATCGGCACGCATTCCACCCGGACGGTTCTTCCAGGTATCTTTGGGGAACAAAGAGATCATATCCAGGTCAACCGAACCTTTTCCTTCAAACCAAATAGATAATTGTGCTTTCGGGTCTGTTGCTGAAGAAGTAAAACTTACGGTATATTTTTTCCATTCTCCCGAACCTGTTTGCAGTTTAGCAGAACCCATCACTTCTCCTTTTGCATTCACCAATTCTATCCGCAATGTTACTTCAGATCCTTTTGCCCATCTGGCCCAGACAGAAAAGTCATATTGCTTATCTTTCATCACACCCATTCCACGAAAACCTTCATTGGTAATTCCGTAGTTACCACTCAATCCATTCTGCACGCGGATATAACGTGGGTTGTTTTGATTGGATGCACCTCTGTTCAATACCCACAAACTTCCACCCACTACACCTTTACGTTGTTCTTTCCATCCCATCAAGGGAGTGGTAAATTCAAAGGAGCGGTTCTTTACAAGCTCTGCATAAATACCGCCATCCGCTGCAAGGTTAATATCTTCAAAGAAGATCCCCCACATGGTTTGTTTGATATCGGCTTTGTGCTGATCGGTTTTGATTACGATGTTTTTAGGCAATTGGGCAACAGAGAATAACACTGTTGAAAAGCTTAAAGCTAGGAGGCTAATCTGTTTCATGGTAGCTAATATACAAAAGCCGGAGGGATGTTCCTCCCGATCCTGCCTGCTTCATGTGATTGTTGATAGTAAACCCATCTCTGGCAGGTATCTTCCGGCAAACACTTCCACAAAGAGATTTGACTACCCGTTATAAAAGGATACAGCAGATTAACCTGTAATTACCATTTGGCTAAACGGAAATAACAATCTGGTTACATAAAAAAAACACCGGTAATCATACCCGATAACCACTCCTCCCATTCACATATTTATGCTATCGGCTGGAAACGGGCCGATTTTAGTTTTGCCTGCAAGAATTCGTATTATGAACTTGAAATTTACAAGTGCCATTTCGTTGATATTGATCACCATCAATTCAGCTTTGTCGCAAACATTCTGGAAACCCTATGGCAATCCGGTAGACAGTCTTGCGATTAACACAGCACTATTATACGACACTTCTGTATCCGGGCTGTTTGTTGCTACTGCAAACAAAGGTATCTACTGCAGCAAAGATGGAGGATTGAGTTTCAGAAATATATTATCTCTCCCTAAAGATCAACCGGTAATTTCATTATTTCAACTTCACAACGGAGATATTCTTGGAGGCGGTAACGGGAAGGTTTACAGGAGTAAGGACCATGGTGAAAAATGGGAAGAAATTCCTGTTCCCCTACCCGATGTTTACCTGTTTGCGGAAGATCACCAAGGCAATATATTTATCAGTGCTTCCCCAGAATCAGGTAGCGATAAAGGCATAATGCGTTCTTCTGACGGAGGAAATACCTGGGGGCAGCTGAATAATGGATTGTCTGCAGGCCATATAGGCAGCCTGATTTCCGATGCACAGGGCAATGTATTTTGCGGTCTTATTGATGATACGGAAAATGGGTTATTCCTATATAACGCAACAACTGAGAGTTGGAATGCAGTGAAAATAAATATTGAGTCCGGTCCCAGCCACTATGTTTTAAGATCGGTTAATATCCTGTCAATGGCCATCCATCACGACAGTCTATATTTATCAGTTAATGCCGTGGCTAGCAATTTCGTTGTATCGGGCATAATAAAAAATTCAATTGCCAGAGTGCTGATTGAAAAAGAATGGAATCGTGAAATTTCGAGAGACAATGATCATTTTGAAACCACTGTTCATAATCTGATGATAACAGATCGGGGTAACAGGCACGCAAGTCTGCCAACTACCGGACCGGTAATTATTTTTAATAAAATGTTCCATCAGCAAAAATGGGCTAATATTAAGCAAGGTATTGATGCAAAAATAAGGGGGCTTGGTTTTTACTGTGCTTTACCGGATGGGGCGGTCTTACTCTCCGCAAGCTCTAATAAAATTTATATCACCAAAGAAGGGGTACCTGGCAGAAATGTACAAACCATAGATTTTGTAAAACCGGCACCGATACACCTGTATGAGGAAACAGATCTTAAAGCAACGGTCTCTTCAGGTGAAGTACCGGTATTTACCGTAGGTGCCAATGCCGGTATCATCAATGGCAGCCGTTACTGGGCGGGCAATACAGGAAGAATTACGATAAAAGCTCTTGCCTGGGCAACAGTCAGGTATTATTATGCTGAAGAACTACAATACATAGATATTGCAAAAGCAAGAAACAAAATTGAAATAGAGACACTTCCTGTATTGACTGACACAATGAAAGGATCACCAATACGGGCAAAAGCGAGTTCCGGTGAAAAGGTTGAGATACAGATCCTAAGTGGTCCGGCAAACTTAGTCGGAGATTCAATTGTTCCGGCAGGTCCGGGTAAGCTCACCCTACGTTTTAGTGAGAAAGGCAATAACACCTATGAGACTGCAGATACCATTACTTCCACGTTTTGCATTTATCCCCGTAAGCCTGTTATCAGTGTATCTTCAACTACTGGACGTACCCTTCTTAGCTCCAGCAGCTCCATTGGCAACCAGTGGTATGCCGGAGGGCAGCCGGGCAGCAATGATACTTCCCAGACTTTTATTCCATCGGGTAATATTTCATATTCTGTAAAAGTAACCATAGATGGATGTGCTTCAGAGATGTCTCAGCCAATCGTCATTACGGCAGTACCCAATCCACCTATACAAAATCAAGTCAGGGTATACCCTTCCCTTTTCAAAGATGAGATACGCATTGACAATATCCCTTCTTCTTCAGCTGAAATAAAGGTCAGCGTTATTTCTTTTTCAGGTAAACTTATTTTTCAGAAAAGTTTTGCAAGCAGCAGTGGCATTCAGTTAAATACTTCGAACTTTCTGGCCGGGACTTATATAGTCATCATCCTAAGTGGTAAATATAGGATTGAGCAGAAAGTTATCAAGATAGTATAAACCTCACTTAAAAAAATTTCCTTTAAGGCTGTGCTTTTGAGAGCATATTGTTATAGAGCTATCATACCTACTTGCCCATTCACAAAACACCTTCTCAGTAAATCGTTAAAGATTTTACTAATGAAAGACCATTTGATTCCACACTCTTTCAGATCATGTTTTACTTAACGACTATACAGCCTCAAGACAAATCTGTAGTAAAATGCAGGATTTAGATTAATTTTAGAAGAATAGAGATTATGGCAGATCAAGTCTGCTATTGTATAGTAGGTTCAAGGTTTAGCAGCCAAAATATGATTTTATGATTAACAGATACTCAATAAGTAAGTACCTGCTTTTATTTTTATGTCAATGGCAGACATTACTATTTCTCTTCCTGCACAATCAATTTTAAACGAGAAACCATATTACGACACACTAAAACAACACAAACTGATCAGGGAAGAATATAATGTTGAATAGAGATCATTTCAGTAACTTTATTTATCATCTTTTTTATGCCAGTATCATTTTACCTCATAGCAGCTTCTGTTTTTCTGATCATAGCCTTTTTTCTGTACCGGGCAACTTTGACCTATTTTAAAAAAGAGCTTTCGCTGAAAAATTTACGGTTTACCCTTGCCGGTGGGGCATTAAGAGGTGTTTTACCGATCAGTCTGGTAATTACAGTTTTAATTATGTTGGCAGTACAGCACTATTTCTATTAAACGAAAAA
Source organism: uncultured Chitinophagaceae bacterium (assembly GCA_966076165.1). Lineage (GTDB taxonomy): Bacteria > Bacteroidota > Bacteroidia > Chitinophagales > Chitinophagaceae > Sediminibacterium. The sequence continues at coordinate 554 of CBHRAM010000114.1, read as the reverse complement.
AGCTCCTCGCGGGACTTTTAAAGCTATGTTCCACCTACGTTAAAACTCCGGCGGATAAAGTGGAGAGTATCGGGGTCGAACCGACGACCTTCCCGCATTGCTGCGGGATGCTCTATACTACTGAGCTAATCAATCTAAAAAAATAAAAAAGCCCCTTTCGGAGCTTTTAAAGCAAATTTTCTGTGGAGAGTATCGGGGTCGAACCGACGACCTCTTGCATGCCATGCAAGCGCTCTAGCCAACTGAGCTAACCCCCCATGATGGATTGCAAATGTATAGGCTGGTGAGGTTATGGCAAAATTTTAGTTCCGATGCCAATCAAAATGCCGGGCCCTGATAAACTGGGCCTTTGCGCCTCTGCATGAAAAATATGCACGCAGAGGCGCAAAGGCGCAGTTTGATTGCCTGGCAAGTTCAATATTCCCTAAATCCATCCCCTGTCCTTATACGCCTTATACCCTACTTTAAACGCTTTTTCAATATCCTTCATGATCAACGGATCATTCTTTTTGATATGGAAACAGCATTTCCCTTTTAAACATTTCATAAACTCC
>CBHRAM010000113.1:0-9850 GCA_966076165.1 uncultured Chitinophagaceae bacterium | reverse complement strand
TAATTTCAATACCTCTACAACCACTAAACGATTGCTTTATGACCCCATTCATTGCGGAACTTACCGGCACAGCCATGTTGATCATTCTGGGAGACGGCGTAGTAGCTAATGTGATCTTACAAAAAACAAAAGGAAATAACGGCGGACTGATCGCCATCACTTTTGGTTGGGCAATGGCTGTTTTTGTGGCTGTTTATGCAACTGCATCTATCAGCGGCGCTCACCTTAATCCTGCTGTAACCATCGCCTTAGCTGCTATTGGTAAGTTTGAATGGGCATTGGTGCCTACCTATCTTGCGGCCCAGTTATTGGGTGCAATGCTTGGGGCATTGATCGTGTGGATCACGTATCGTCAGCATTTTAATGCTACTGATGACGCAGCCACCAAACTGGGCGTATTCTGCACATCACCTTCTATCAGCAGCCCTATTGATAATATCCTGTCTGAATTCATCGGTACTTTCGTTTTTATCCTCGCTATTCTTTTCATCACCAAATCGCAAAGTTCTTTGGGCTCCCTTGATGCATTGCCGGTAGCATTACTGGTATTGGCCATCGGATTGAGCCTGGGCGGAACTACGGGATATGCCATCAATCCTGCCCGTGACCTTGGTCCACGTATCATGCATGCGCTGTTGCCTATCAAGAACAAAGGGGGAAGCGATTGGGGCTATAGCTGGATCCCGGTTCTGGGCCCAATTGCAGGAGGGGTACTGGCAGCCCTTTTTTATCAATGGATAGCCTGATCTGTCAGGTAAATCAAGGTTTTGATTGAAATTAATTCTATGGCTTCCTGGTTTTCGGTTTCCCCAAAAAAGGCAGATGTAAAAAAGAAGGAGCTGTTTCCTTGGTTCTTTTTTTAAGTGGGAAAGGTTTTTGGTATTCGATATAATAGATCCGTAACAGAATAATAAAATAGGAAATGATCAGCGGGCCAAACACCAAACCCGTGATCCCAAAATATTGTATCCCGATGATCACTCCTAATACGGTTACAATGGGATGAACATCTGCCATCTTCTTCGCCAATACAAACCTCACTATATTATCAGTTGCGCTTAGAATGGTCAATCCCCATATAAACAGAAAAATCCCTTGCCAGCTCTGTCCGTTCGCAAATAGATAAATACTGATCGGGATCCATACCAATCCGGTACCGATAATGGGTAAGATAGAAGCAAGGCCTGTGATCACAGCCCAGAAACCCGCTTCCTGTACACCAGCGATCAGGTACGATACATAAGCAACACCGCCCTGCATAACGGCTATTAAAGGAACCCCTACCGCATTACTGAAGGTCTGTGCTTTTAACTCTTCTCCAAAAAGCACGATCTTATTCCGTTTAAAGGGAAGATAAAATATGATCGCTGCTTCCATTCGGTTGATATTTACGATCATGAAGTACAGAAAGAAGTACATCATCGTAATGGTACCCAGAAGGTTCAATCCCTGGTTCAGCAGCGACGAAATGAAATCAGTGATAAAGGATTGTGCCTGTGAGATATTCTTTTCTGAAATTAAAATGAAATGATACTTAGTCTGTAATACAGTATCCAGATGTTTCAATGGTTCAACAATGATGGTCTGCATATTGGCTCCCACCAATTGTGCTTTTTTAAAAAGCATCGCAGCCAGTAAGGAAACGGGCAAAAGAATGATGAAAAAGGAGATAATGATGACCAATATGGCTGCTGATGACTTTTTCCAGTGTTTCCGCTTGATCAGCCATTCTACAAAATGTTTGCTCAGTACATAGAACATGACTGCTGCGAGAAAAGCAGTAAAAAACTCCATGAGGCTGAATAAAAGAAACAGCGCGAAAAGAATGATCACACTAAGAAAAAAATAGCGGTTTATCTTATGGTCTTGCTGATTTTCCATCGTACCTTGTGTAGAGAAGAATTATTGAATAGTGAAGATAAACAAGATTAGGTAAGATACGCTAACGCTTAATACCCTACGTTATGAGCAATCATAAATTTATAGCAGGTCTGTTGCTCGGTGCTGCGGCAGGTGCCGCATTGGTAATTTATCTCAATGGAGAAAAAGGGAAGGAATTACTCTCCGATCTCAAAGAAGGAGCAGGCAAGGCAGAAGACGAACTCAAGGCAACTTTCAGCGAATTTGACGAAGCGATCAATAACCTCTTCGAAAAGGGGAAACTTCTTTTAGCAGATCTGGAAAAAAAGGAAACGGCAGAGTAAAACTGATGTTATGGAAGAGGCAGAAAAAGATTTTTTCAAAGAATCAAAAGAAAGGCTGGAGCAATATGTTCAGGACAGGATCTGGCTGCTCAAACTCCAGATCAGTGAAAAGACTGCCCGGATGGTGGCGGTTCTGTTTACCCTTCTCATGATCGGCCTCTTAACATTTTTTGTGGTCCTCTTTCTAAGTATGATGGCCGGCTATTATTTTTCTGCACTTACCGGCAGTTTCTTTACAGGATTTGGTATCGTAGCCTTATTTTATGTTCTACTCCTGGTTGTATTGATCCTATCCCGAAAATGGGTCCAGAAAAAGATCATGGATAAAGTGATCGCTGTTTTCTTTACTAAAATGGATATTGATGAAAAACCCTGACCATGGAACGATAGCCTCAATGGCCGATCTCCGGGCAGAAATGCAGCGGGTGAAAGACCGTGTAAGCGATCATGAGGAAGAATTGGGCCAACGATGGAAAAAAGTTCCGGGCGAAGCATTGAAATCTGTTACCGGCGGATTAGTGGGCAAAATCGTCCCGCTCTTTATCGGCGGGGAGATGGGGGCCGGGGCTTTTAAACTGGTAAAAGGCTTATTTGAACTGATCAAAAGCAAGAAAAAGGGAGAGGAGGGAGATGGTAAATGGAAATCAGATCTTACCGGCGGAGCCGCCAAACTGGGCCTGTTTACCGGGCTGAAACTCCTGATGAGCCTCTGGAAAGGCAAATAAACTAACACAATCAGGGCCGATACCGCTCGATTTCGGCCAATGCAATTGCCCTTTCGGGGTTCTCCACATTTTTTCCAATTAACTTGTTAGTTTTTCTCATTTTTAGGGTGCATCCCCTTACCTTTGCCGCCAAGTCGGAAAATGGTTATTCCGGCCCATAAACAAGTACATTTTTAAACCTTAATATATCTCCTGATATGGCTACAAAAGGTAAGATCAAACAGATTATCGGTGCGGTAGTGGACGTACATTTCCCGGACGATAACACATTGCCTGAAATTTACAACGCCCTGGAAATCACCCGTGATAATGGCGATAAACTGGTTCTGGAAGTGCAACAGCACCTCGGAGAAGACAGTGTTCGTACCATTGCGATGGACGGAACCGAGGGTCTGGTTCGTGGAATGACCGTAATTGATACAGGTATTCCTATTGCGATGCCGGTAGGTGAAGGTATCAACGGACGTCTGTTCAATGTAACCGGAGATGCGATCGATGGTTTGCCACAGGTAAGCAAAGTAAATGGCCGTCCTATTCACAATAAGCCGCCATTATTCGAAAACTTAAGTACTACTTCAGAAATATTATTCACCGGTATCAAAGTAATCGACCTGATCGAACCTTATGCAAAAGGTGGTAAGATCGGTCTGTTTGGTGGTGCGGGTGTAGGTAAGACCGTATTGATCCAGGAGCTGATCAACAATATCGCAAAAGGATATGGTGGTCTGTCTGTATTTGCCGGTGTGGGTGAGCGTACCCGTGAGGGAAACGATCTGCTGCGTGAAATGATCGAAGCAGGTATCATGCAATATGGTGATGCTTTCAAACACAGCATGGAAGAAGGCGGATGGGATCTGAGCAAAGTGGATCTGGAAGGATTGAAAGAGTCTAAAGCTACTTTCGTATTCGGACAGATGAACGAACCTCCGGGAGCACGTGCTCGTGTGGCTTTGAGCGGATTGACCGTTGCGGAATATTTCCGTGATGGAGATGGTACCGGTAAAGGAAAAGATATCCTGTTCTTCGTAGATAATATCTTCCGTTTCACCCAGGCAGGTTCTGAGGTATCGGCCCTGTTGGGACGTATGCCATCAGCGGTAGGTTACCAGCCAACCCTGGCAACAGAGATGGGATTGATGCAGGAGCGTATCACATCCACCAAAAATGGTTCTATTACCTCTGTACAGGCGGTATATGTACCTGCGGATGACTTGACCGATCCGGCTCCGGCAACAACTTTCGCACACTTAGATGCAACTACGGTATTGAGCCGTAAGATTGCCGACTTAGGTATCTATCCTGCGGTGGATCCATTGGATTCAACTTCAAGGATCCTGACACCAGCGATCGTAGGTGATGCGCATTATGATTGTGCCAACCGTGTTAAATTGATCTTGCAGCGCTATAAAGAATTACAGGATATCATCGCCATCCTCGGTATGGATGAGTTGAGCGACGAAGATAAAATGACCGTACAGCGTGCCCGTAAAGTACAGCGTTTCCTGAGCCAGCCCTTCCACGTGGCTGAACAGTTTACCGGCTTGAAAGGTGTGTTCGTAGACATCAACGATACCATCCGCGCCTTCAACTCTATCATGGACGGAGAAGTGGATGAATACCCTGAAGCAGCATTCAACCTGGTAGGTTCACTGGAAGATGCAATTGAGAAGGGTAAGAAAATGATGGAAGCAGCTAAGGGGTAAACCCCAATTAGTAATTAATAATTAGTAATTAATAATTACTGATTAAGTACGGCTGGCCCGGCAATTAATTACTGATTACTAACTACTAATTACTAATTAACAATGAAGTTAGAAATATTAACTCCCGAAAAAAAGCTCTACAGCGGAGATGTATACGGTGTAATGCTGCCGGGTATTTCAGGTTTATTTGAGATACTCGACAAACACGCACCCATGGTAAGTGCATTGGGAAAGGGAACACTCAAGATCCTGAAAGACAAAAAAGATGTTGAACTGTTTTCTATCCAGAGTGGGTTTGTAGAAGTGCTGAATAACAAAGCGACTGTTTTGGTGGAAGGTGCTACTGCTTTATAAAATTTTGATTTTCCTGCAACTTTATTAAAGCCTCCGATTTCGGAGGCTTTTTTTATACCGTTAAAAAACATGAAAATATGCGTATTAATACGCTTGCTAGAACAAAATCATTTTTAGTACTTCGAATTGTTTAAACACAATCTTATTGCAATAGGTCGGAGTACCCCTATGCCGGTATTATGTTAGGGGATTAAAATACAAAGACATGAAAACATTATTTAAAATGCTCTGTATCGGAGCGCTGGCAACTCTATGTTCAATTTCTTGCAAAAAACAAGGGAATGATCAGGAAATAAAAAATACCGTATTGGAACAAAGTGAAGATTTCCGGAATTATGTGGCAGTCGATTTATTAAGCCGAGTTAGGGTTTCACTCTTAATGGCAAAGCAAATAAAAGGACTTGATCATGTAAGTTTGAAAAAAGAGCTATCTATTGCTTCAGAAACTTCGATACCTACGATTTTTCATGACTATAATATGGATTATTCCATTTTTCAGAAACATGAAATTTCAAGGGTTATTATAAGGGCAAGAATAATAGAGAAATTGCTTCCTTCTGTAGATAAACTTTCTAACGATCAGATGGATAATCGAATTAACGATGCTTACAGCAAAGTGGCTAATGAATTACTTGAGTTGGCCAGAGCTAAATTTGAACGACAATTATTGAATACCCCCAAATCTGGTATAACATTAAAAGAATCAAATTCTTCGGGAACTCCAATGTCCCCGACACTAAAAAAAACTGTCAATATGATTGATGAATCAGTGGAAGATTATTATCTTTTAAGTGATTTTGAAACATCTTTTTCCACAGATATCGTTGTAGGAGATATAGCGATTGAATTGGATAAAACAAATACAGATGGATTAACGATTGGGGAAACCTGGAATTGTTTTAAGAGTGCTATGGGATTTGGTGGATTAGGAATGGGTGGAGTAGCAAGCTGGGCAAGGTTATCAGCGGGGATGCAGATACAGGAGTTGATTGCTTTTGCTACTAAGTGGGCTATGAAACATATTGGGTGGATCGGTGCAGCATTGGCCGTTGCCGACTTCGGAGTTTGTATCTATGATTCAATTTGAATTTTCGAGTATGAAAAAGAAAATATTACTAGGAATTTTAATCATTCACGGATTGGCCATTAATGTGATAAGTGTGCCTATTGCATACATTTGTTTTCAGCCGACTAATAAATGGGTATGGTTTATAGTTTGGCTTGCATCCTTGCAGCTGAATGCTTATTGCATTTATTATTACAAAAGGAAATACCCAGAGATGGTTGATTCGAATAAAGATGAACAGAGATCGCCTTGGTTAAAAGATTTTTTTAGAATTAAGTAATGAAACTTTTTATGTATAACACTTATTAAGTCAACCTATTATGGAAGGCTTAATAAGTGTTATCAAAAAGTGTCTGAACCAAATATGTTGTTTTATTAGAGTCCATTGAAAACTGCAGATTGAGACCGTGCATAATATTCAAAAAACTTGCTGATTAATTTAACTGCGGGTCTATCGGATAATTGACCATCTGGCTATACTCACCTCCCAGATCCCGCAAAGCTTCTTTCCAGATCTGTTGGGCATTCATATTGAAAACGAGTTGGGGACTGGCTTTTCGGGTGATCCAGCTTTTTTCTTCAAGTTCACCTTCTAACTGGCCCTGATCCCAGCCGCTATAGCCAACAAAAAAACGGATCTCATTTTTTTTGAGTTTATTTTCTCTCAGCAGGCCGAGCACCACATCAAAATCACCTCCCCAGAAAATACCCTCAGCCACTTCCGCGCCGCCGCTGATGAGGTCGGGACGCTGGTGAATAAAGTGAAGTGTCTCTTTTTGTACCGGTCCGCCTTCATGTACCGGGAAACGGATGCCTTCGGCAAGTTCAACAAGATCGCCCAATTCGGGTTCGATGGATTTGTTCAATACAAACCCAAAACTGCCATCCTCCTCCTGGTATTCGCAGAGCAGGATTACCGTACGGATAAAGTTGGGATCCTTTAAGAACGGGTCGGAAATCAATAATATGCCGGTTGTCAGATCAGCCATATTGAAAAGATAAGCCAAAGAATTTATTTAAAAAATGCCTGTTTGGGGCCCCCTCGTTAAAATCCTGATAAAGCTGCCACCCCGGATGGGGCATTTGGCAGTTCCCGCTATATTTGTGACAATGAAGAGAACTTTCCCCGTCATTATCATACTGATTTCCATCTCACTGTTTGGCCTGATCATTCTCCAGGTCTCATGGTTACAAAACCTGTTGGAAGTAACCAAGAACCAGTTCGATAATAATCTGCTGGAAGTAGGAACGAATGTGAGTAAGGACCTGAGTAAAAGTGTTTACACAGGACAACTGCTACGTTTACCCAGGCGAGGAGGGTTAACCTTTAGTTCCGATTTTCATTTACATGTGTTGAAGCCTCCAACGGTAGAAGAAAAGTTTACCCCGGCAGAGATCAATAATAAGATCCGGAAAGAATTCGACAGGGTAAAACTGCATAGCGTAAAGTTTGAGTTTGCAGTTACCAATACCACGGATGACTATGAGATGTACACCAATGATTTTGGTAAAGCCTTGTACGATACTGCGAATAACCGGCGTGCCTATATCGCCATCGTTCCTGAAAATAATGCAGAGATAGAGGGAGCTTCTTCCTTTGAGCACCTGATCATTGTAGTACCTGATTTTAAGAAACAGATATGGGCTTCTTTGCGATGGGTGATCTTTGGTGCGATCGCTTTTATGCTGGTGATCATCGCCGCTTTCTAAGTTAACGTTAAATAATTATTGAAACAGAAAAAACTGAGTGAGATAAAGAGTGATTTTATAAATAAAATTACGCAAGAGTTTAAAACGCCGCTGGCAACCATTTCACTCGCGGTGGATGCTTTGCGGAATGAGAAAGTGCAGGCAGATAAAGAGAAGACAAAATATTTCAGCAATATCATCAAGGAAGAGAATGTGCGGATGAACAAGCATGTAGAAACTATTCTGCAGGCGGCATTGATGGAAAAACAGGAACTCCAGCTAAACCTTGTTCCGTTGCATGTTCATGAATTTATTCAATACACCCTGGATAATTATCGGTTACAGTTACAGGATAGACAGGGTGAAGTTGAGTTGTTACTGAATGCCAAGAACGACCTGATCAGTGCAGATGAAGTGCATTTCTCAAACTTATTGTCGAACCTGATCGATAATGCGATCAAATACTCCAACGACAAGATCCGGATCATCATTTCCACACACAGCACAAAGAATCACCTGGTGATACGCGTGGAAGACAATGGGATTGGTATGAGCAAGGAAACCGTAAAACGCATCTTCGAAAAATTCTACCGGGCACATACCGGTAACCTTCATAATGTAAAAGGCTTCGGCTTAGGTATGAGTTATGTAAAAACCGTGATCGATGCACATAAAGGAAAGATCAAGGTAGACAGCACTTTAGGAAAAGGAAGTGTGTTTACTATGGAACTTCCTCTTGCCCAGGAAAACGCTTAGTAATAAAATAACAAATATTGCGCCTTAGCGCCTTTGCGTGCAAATTCTCCCGCAAATCCGCTAAGGCGCATTTTTTAGAGCCATAGCAAACACCCATCCCCATAACTCAGAAACCGAAAATCATTCTCTAAAGCATAGTTGTAAATATTTCTCCAGTCCCTTCCGGTAATAGCTGCAACCAGTAATAACAAAGTGGATTGCGGCTGGTGAAAATTAGTGATCAGCGCCTTGATGATCCTGAACGTATACCCCGGTGCGATAATGATCTGTGTTTTGGTGATCAGTCTTTCCATCCCATGTTGCTGTAACCAGTTGGAAAGAGATTGTAAGGCAGCACCCGCTGATATTCCGGAAGCATCCATTTCGTAAGGATCCCATTGCGATACCGATAACTCATAAGGACTGATCTCAGGAGCTATAATGGTTTTCACTCCCAGCCAGTATAAGCTTTCCACTGTACGCAGGGAAGTGGTTCCAACGGTAATAATATTTTGAGAGAGATGTTGTTGCAGGTTATCAATAAAGGATCTGCTGACATCAATAAATTCAGCATGCATCTCATGCTCGTTCATGGTGGCAGACTTAACAGGTTTGAAAGTACCTGCTCCAACATGGAGGGTTACAAAATCATGTTGAATATTTTTCTGCTTCAGTTTTTCAAAAAGAGAATCTGTAAAATGTAAACCGGCAGTAGGGGCCGCTACAGAACCATCGTGCCTGGCATAAATGGTCTGGTATCTTTCCGCATCATTTTCCTCAGCAGCACGGTTGAGATAGGGTGGTAGTGGTATCATTCCTGCTATATGTAATACCTCAGCAAAACTCAACCCCGGGTTATCCCAACTCAATTCTATGATATACGAATCTGTAAGCTGCTCGAGTTTTGTAGCTGTTAAGACAACCTCATCTGTATCATACTTTTTGATCCGCGCAATCAGCGATCCTTCCTTCCATTTCTTAGCCCCACCCACCAGACATTTCCACCACACTTTTCCTTTTTGCAGCATAGCAGTGGTAATATCCGGATACTGCTCATGCGGTTCCAGGCAAAAGATCTCGATCCTGCCACCATTAGGTTTTTCGAAGAGTAACCTGGCTTCTACAACTTTTGTATTGTTGAATATCAGTAATGAATCAGAAGGTAAATGATCGGCAAGATCTGCGTATCTGCTTTCTGTAATGTTTTGATTTTTCCAGATCAGTAATTTACTCTGGTCCCTGTCTGCCAAAGGATATTTGGCGATGCGCTCATCGGGTAATTCATACGTAAAATCTTTGATGGAGAGTTCTTTGGGATGCATGAGTATGTATCTATGAAATTTGTTTGGCGAAACTAAACTAACTATTCAAAAC
>CBHRAM010000112.1:0-9892 GCA_966076165.1 uncultured Chitinophagaceae bacterium | reverse complement strand
CAAAATCAAAATGCCATTTTCCGCCCGTATTCATTGGGTGGGTATTACTGATCCCGTTCTTATTCAACCATTCATGTATCTCCCAATTGGCCACTACCTGGCAGCCCGTTCTTTTGGCAATGGCAATACAATCGGCAATATGATCGGCATGGCCATGGGAGAGGAATATATAATCTGCTTCAATACTGTTTACATCGATATCCTTTGCCAGTTCATTATAGGTGATAAAGGGATCAAAAAGGATCTTTTTACCCTTGATCTCCACCGCAAAACAGGAATGTCCGTAAAAACTCAGTTTCATCGTCGTTTTTGTTGAAAGTGGTCAAAAATACACTTTAGGGCACATCTGCCGAAACAATATTATCCAAACCCCGTTATGGAGGGAGGGCAAGTTTTCAACAGGCGGTTTTTGGCGGTGCCGGGCAGTATCTTTGCCTGATTTTCAGCTAAAACCGGCCGGGTAAAATAAACAAGCTTCTAAAACGTCAACCCGAAGAGATAATTTATACGATTTATGAGAAATGCAAGCACCTGGTGGATCATCGCACTTATTATGGTACTGCTGGACCTGTATGTTTACCAGGCCCTGAGAACGGTTACCCAAAATTCCAATGAAAAGCTGCGTGTGGTCGTGCAGATCAGTTATTGGGTGATTTCGGGTTTAACCCTGGCAATGTTATTATCCTTTCCCTATATACAGGCGTTACAGACCTCTAAGGTTTTCAGGAATTATGTGTTTGCCATATTGGTAGGACTTTTCTTTGCCAAGATCCTCGGTTCAGTATTCTTTCTGGTGGATGACCTTCGCAGAAGCGGGCTCTGGATGCTCAGTAAGATCCTGCCCGATACCGGTGCCCAGTTCCTGGGCGAAGGCAATTCCATTCCCCGTTCCACTTTTATGAGCTGGCTGGGATTGGGTATCGGAGGAAGCCTGTTTGGTACCTTATTGTATGGGTTTGGCAATAAATACAATTACCAGGTAAAAAATGTGAAACTCAGTTTTGCCAATCTGCCACAGGCATTCAAAGGGATGAAGATTGTACATATCAGTGATATCCATAGCGGAAGTTTTCAAAATAAAGAGGCCGTAAACCGCGGGGTTAACCTCATTTTAGAGCAGAATGCAGACCTGGTGTTATTTACCGGCGACCTTGTTAACGACCGGGCGGATGAAATGGCGGAGTACATGGATGTATTTAACCGTGTGAAAGCACCCATGGGCGTATTTAGTTCTTTGGGCAATCATGATTATGGCGACTATGTTTCCTGGCCCTCACAACAGGAAAAATCTGCCAACCTCGAAAGATTAAAACAGGTGCATGCAAACCTGGGCTGGCGTTTATTGATGAATGAGCATGTGTTGCTGTCGAAAGAAGAAGAACAGATCGCTCTATTGGGTATTGAGAACTGGGGGGCCAAGGGCAGGTTTCCGAAGTATGGGAAAATGCATGAAGCGTATCCCGGAACAGAAAAAATTCCATTTAAAATATTATTGAGCCACGACCCCAGCCATTGGGACGCAGAAGTAAAACTAAAATACCCCGATGTAGACCTGATGCTGGCCGGCCATACCCATGGTATGCAGTTTGGCCTCGAAAACCCTTACTTCAAATGGAGCCCTGTAAAATGGATGTATAAGCAATGGGCCGGTTTGTATGAAGATGGCAGCCAGAAATTATATGTGAACCGTGGGTATGGCTTTATCGGCTACCCGGGAAGGGTAGGGATCCTGCCCGAAATAACGGTGATCGAATTGGCCTAGATCGTATCTGCTGCAGGTATTAATATTGTCATTTTTCTCATATTAACGTTTTTTGGCACGGTCATTGAAAATAGGTAGTAAATAAAACAATTCTTATGAAAAAAGTAATCTTGTCAGCATTTGTGCTTGTAATGTTCGCAACCGTGTCACAGGCACAGGGAATCCGCCTGGGAGTGAAAGCCGGAGCTAACCTGAATAAGATATCAGGGCAGTCATTTAATGATGGGTTTGACCTGTCGTACCATGCAGGAGGTTTTATGGAGATCGATCTGAATAAAGTATGGGGTATTCAACCTGAGTTATTGTGGAGCCAGACGACCAGTAAGCCTTCTAATTTCAAATCAGTTTATGCATCTTATTCCTCCGTTAGTTCATCGCTCGATCAAACAAAGAATATAAAACTGGATTATTTATCGATCCCGGTCTTATTACGTGTAAATGTAACCGGCATGTTCTCATTGTTAGCGGGCCCGCAGTATAGTATCCTCATCAATAAAGACAATACTTTATTGCAGAACGGTCAGTCGGCATTTAAGAACGGTGATTTTGCCATGGTGGCAGGCGCACAGGTTAACCTGAAAATGTTACGGATCTATGGCCGTTATAATATCGGTTTACAGAATATCAATGATATTGACCAGAAAGATAAATGGACCAACCAGCAGATCCAATTGGGATTAGGCTTTCGTCTTTAAACGCTGAACGCTCAATGCAAAACGCTTAACGCAGTTCATATGCGCTAAGCGTTTTGCGTTAAGCCGTACTATAGTTTGAATTTCTTTTTGAGTGACTGGATCTCTTTTTTGAAAGCCTGCAATTCGGCTATCTGTTGTTTGATAAAACTGTTCTCTTCCAGTTTGCCCACCACTTCATTCATCTCTCCGATACTTTCATACACCATTTTACGATAGGGGTTGGTGTAGTCTTTTGCCCTTGAATCATAAATACCTTTTGTGATCCATTCTTTGGTGGCAACCATTCCGGATAATAATCCGGTAAACTGATGGGCATCCATTTTCTTCAGGTTGATGCCGGTAATTTCTGCTAAGGAAGCCAAAGCGTGTTTTAATTTCTGTGCAGGGTATTTATTGCCTTCTGCCTGGTAGTATTCATGCACAGCATCCCATGATTTGATCTTGCCGGTGCGGATCTTCTCTTTAAAAGATTCCAGATCTGTTGAAGGGATCAGTTGGCCGCCAACATTGGCCCATTCGCCACGGGTTGGCCTTGCCGGTAAGGACGCAGTAAGCTCTTTGAGCGAGGCAAAATTATTTTCCTTATTATATTGCAATAACTGGGTAGTGCCGTAATAGATGATCAGCTCTTCAAATACTTTGTATGCCGGCAGTACTTTTGTCAGCACTACCTTTCGTTTGCTGTTTTCAACATTATCAGCCAGGATCTCTAATTCATTTATGATCTTACTGCTTTCATGTAAGAGATGTTTTCCTGCTGCGGTATGGTCTGATGACTGGCCTTGTTTTTTAATGGAAGTGTGGTAAGCTTTACCGGTGGCCGTTTCCATCAATTGTAATGAATGGAACATTTCATTAACCGTATCGGGTGCGAGAAAATCGAACTCGAGAAGCTGGAACCGTTCTTTGCGTTTGTCCCTGTCTACATATTTCCAGGCATTACGTGCCAGTGCGTACAGGTTATACAGAAACCAGTAACCGGGCATGATCACCAAACGGTCATTGGTTACATCATTGCTGATCAATGAAAAAGGAAAGGGAACATTTAATTCTGTTGGATAATCTCCTTTGGTAAGAATGCTGAAACTGGCAAATTGTGAATTATGCTTCAGGCTTACACAAAGCCCCGGCCAGAATCCACGGCCCATGATCACTTCCCCATCGGCACCGCGGCTGTTATGGTTAGATCCGATGGTGGCACCTGCGGCTATATTGCTTTGTCCCATTACAAGCGCCGCACACAGAAATGAGTTATTATGGTGTTGCTCATGTGCCGGAAAGATCAATGAATTCAATACTTCACAACAGGAGATGGTGGCATTATTGCCAAGATAGGAGTTGATCAGCCTGGCACCATATTTTAACTGTGAATGCGATGCCATGATAAAACGGATGGCTTTCACTCCGTAAAATAAACGGCAACCAAAACCGATGATCCCGTTCACGATCTCACATCCTTCACCAATTTGCGTAGCACCTTCGGGGCCGGAGTTTACAGTAAGGTTCTTTAATTTATTGGCACCTTTGATGTAGGCGTCGGTTCCAACCCAAACATCTTTAATGATATTGCAGTTCTTGATCACGGTCCTGTCGCCGATCTTTCCATAATACCCACGGCGGTTATCAAATCTCTGTTCCGTAAACAGTTTGAATTTTTCCTGAAGGGCTTTATCATTTCTGTTTCTGCTCCATAAATAGGCATCGCCGGGAAGCATGCCATTGAAAGGCATTACACGACGGCCGGTATTCTCATTACAGATCTCTACCCAGATCCGTACGTCTTCTTTTTCACCTTCTTTAATGATCCCGTTGCCAAACTTGGCGTGATTGGTGGTTACGAGTTCATTTACATTGGTGATGATCACTTCACTGCCAATGATATAGTGTGAGAGGTAGTTCACATTATCGATCACTACATTATCGCCAAAATCACAACTGATGATAGTGGAATTGTATAGACCTACCGGTGCTTTCAGATCGCTGAAGCCCAGACAAAAGGGTTCTAACTTGCCGATTCTTACCAGGCCATAAAATTTACAATTCTTAACCAGTTCTGCATTGAAGGAGTCGGAGACAAGGATATTATTCCAGTCGTCGCTGGTATTGCCATTACGCACCAGCATTTCTATCTCATACGCAGACAGCCTCCGGTAATCAATGCCATTGCGGTTCTGCATATTGCGCAGGTAATATTCATTCTTGCCCTTGGGTATAAATTCATCTTTGATAAATTGATAGCCCAAAGCATCCAGCGGTGTTTTGTAAATAATATTCTGCGACATGCCCTTGATTTTTTGGATGACTTTTTCAGGTACTGCTACCTGTTATTCCACGGTCACACTTTTGGCGAGGTTACGGGGTTTGTCTACGTCCAGGCCCTTGGCAAGGCCCGTATAGTAACTTAATAATTGTAAAGGGATCACACTTAATAAAGGAGCAATGGCTTCATCTGCATCCGGTACAAACATCACATCATCTGCCATACCCGGGATCACATTATCGGCATCGGTAGCCACAGCGATCACCATGCCTTTGCGGGCTTTGATCTCCTGCACATTGGAAACGATCTTTTGATAGTAAGAATCTTTGGTTGCCACAAATACAACCGGTAATTTATCATCTACCAAGGCAATCGGCCCGTGCTTCATTTCTGCTGCGGGATAGCCTTCTGCATGGATATAAGAGATCTCCTTCAGTTTGAGGGCACCTTCCAAAGCAACAGGGAAATTATACCCACGGCCTAAGAACAGGAAGTCAGTGGCATCTTTATATTTTGCAGCAATACGCTCAATATTGGAAGTGTCCTTTAAGATCTCTTTTACTTTTTCAGGAATAGATTCCAGGTCCTGCATCAGTTGTAAGTAACGTTCTTTGGAAAGTGTGCCTTTTGCATAACCGATCTTTAATGCCATCATGGTTAATACTGCCAGCTGGCCGGTGAACGCTTTGGTACTGGCTACGCCTATTTCATGGCCGGAGTGTGTATAAGCACCTGCATGACTAAGCCTGGCAATACTGCTGCCTACTACATTCACTACACCAAAAATGAAAGCGCCTTTTTCTTTGGCACTTTCCAGGGCTACCAGGGTATCGGCTGTTTCACCGCTTTGTGAAATGGCGATGATCACATCACCTTTGTTGATTACCGGGTTCCGATAACGGAACTCAGATGCATATTCTACTTCAACCGGTATACGGCATAATTCTTCGATCAGGTATTCGGCGATCAAACCCGCATGCCAGCTGGTACCGCAGGCTACGATCATAATGCGTGGGGCATTGATAAATGCTTCAATATGATTTTCAACACCCGCCATCATGATCTGGCCGGATTGTGTAAGTAATCTTCCGCGCAAACAATCGAAAATGGTTTCGGGCTGTTCATGGATCTCTTTCAACATGAAATGATCATAGCCGCCTTTTTCAATAGCCGTCAGTTCCATATCGAGTTTGGTAATGAAAGGAGTTTGTTTTTCATTACCGAGGTTCTTCAGGATCAATTCATCCGGACGAACAATGGCGATCTCATAATCGTTTACATACACCACTTCTTTGGTGTACTCAATGATCGGAGAAGCATCACTCGCTAAAAAATGTTCACCCTTACCAATACCGATCACCAAGGGGCTTCCCTTTCTCGCAGCAATAATGGTATCGGGATCATCATTGGATATTAAAAGAATACAATAGGCGCCCACGATCCTTTTTAATGCGATACGCAATGCCTCTTCCAGGCTGCATTCGTTATGCTTTTTAATGTCTTCAATAAAATTGAGCAACACTTCTGTATCTGTGTCACTCTTGAATGTATAGCCTTTGGAAAGTAATTCCTGTTTGATCTGTGTATAGTTCTCAATGATCCCGTTATGGATCATGGCCAGCTCGCCACTCTGCGATTGGTGAGGATGTGCATTACGGTCGCTGGGTTCGCCATGTGTGGCCCAACGGGTATGGCCGATGCCAATATGGCCATGACAATCCTGTCCGAGAGCAAATTCTTCCAGCTCGGCCACTTTGCCTTTCTTTTTATAGACGTTTAATTTACCGTTGTTCAGAAGGGCCACCCCGGAACTGTCGTATCCGCGGTATTCCAAACGTTTTAAACCTTTGATCACTACGGGATAAGCCTCCCGGGGCCCGGTGTATCCTACAATTCCACACATATAGTTTCTTATATTAGGTTAACCTGCAAATTTACTTATTTTATATACTCAATGATATAAACCATGGTAATTCAATACTTTTAAAATTATCTATTTTATTATGAATCATGTATTAGATACAGGAAAAGAATATCAATTAGAAGACGATTGCGTTTTATTGCGTCCTTTGATGGTAGAAGATTGCAGTAATTTGCTGTTATTTTCTGAACAGGAACCTGAATTATGGAAGTATTCATTGGTTAAGGTGGCAGGTAAGGAAAACCTTGAGAACTACATCAGAACGGCCATAGCTGCCAGGAACGCCGGAAAAGAATATCCATTTATTGTGTTTGATAAAAGAACGCAGGAATATGCAGGCAGTACCCGTTTTTACGATATACAGCTTTTGCATAAAAGCCTGCAGCTGGGCTATACCTGGTATGGGAAAAAATTTCATGGTACCGGGTTGAATAAACATTGTAAATACCTGATGCTTCAATTTGCTTTTGAGCAGATAGGGATGGAGCGGGTTGAGTTCAGGGCAGATCATACCAACGCGCGGAGTATTGCCGCGATGAAAAGTATTGGTTGTATTGAAGAAGGTGTTTTGAGAAGCAATACCCTTAAGCCGGATGGTTCCCGCCGCGACAGTATTGTATTAAGTATCCTCAAAAACGAATGGGAGAACGGGGTGAAAGAAAAATTATGGCAGCGGCTTTAGTAAGGTATCTTTTTAAACACTAGGTATTAAAAAAATCATGGAAGAGGAACTATAACTGCTTCAACGAAAACCTGATCACTTCTACCGCTTCTTTCTGCCTTGAAATGATCACGTACATATCATTGTTGTGAATGATGGTATGCGGATAACCATATTGGCCGCCTTTCCATAAACCCTCTTTCTTTAATTTGTAGGCATCTTCTGCGATGATATATTGTTTATCAAACAAACGCCCGTCTTCTGAAACCGAGAGTATCAAAGGGGTTCGGGCATAATGGTGCAGGGTATCCGGAATGCCTACATAATAGAACCGCTGATCGGGCAGCCTGCCAAAATGAAATTTGCTGTCGTTATCCGTAAAATTGGTTTCAACAGGCATTGACCAGGTGGCGGCTTTGTCTTTACTTTCTGTTAACCATAAACGGCCCTTCCATCCTTTGCCGGTTACCCTTAATAAGCTGTGCAGTATGCCATCATCGGTCTCAAAAAATGAGCCTTCACAAAGTGGTGGCAGCCCGTTTTTTTCTGCGGGGGCATAAAAGGTCCGGGGGTTATCTTCTATATATAATGACGGGTCATAAAAACTGCTCATTTTCCAGCCACTCAGGCCACGGTAATCATCCGTATACGGAAAAGTAAAATTACCACTGATGACCAAACGTCCATTGCTCAGACTTTGCGGGCCATGATTGGAATTAACGGGCACATGCATGTCGATGGCCTCACTCCAATGCTCACCATCAGTTGTGATCTTTGCCCAGAGATGGGTGTTTGTTTTTATAGGAGAATACTCGCCATAATAGGCAACAAGCGTATCATTGAATTGATGAAAACCAGCTGCTGTTAATACATTCAATGTGTCACCATGATACACAGAAGGTACTGCCAATGCTTTGGGCCTGGACCAGCTGGTTACATGTTGCCTGCAAACAGAGAAGACCACTCTTTGTCCTGGAGCATCTTCGTCTTTCATCCCGTTAGACCAGATAGCGATCAGCTTGCCTTTAAAATAAGTAATCGAAGGGTGATGAGAATACATCCATTCGGTTTTTGGCTGATAAACCATACCCCGCTGAACCTTCAGACCGATCAGGTTCTCTCCGTTACGGTAATTGTTACGGATAGGGCTCTGCTGCCCCTGTACCGGATGAATAACAGATAAGAATATCATACAGCACACCGTGGTAAACAGAAAAAGCTTTTGTAAGTACCGCATGATTCTTTTCTTTTGTTGAAGATAATGGATGATCATTATCTTTCCAATGCCCACACCCTTGATCATGAAGCAAAGAATTTTATTTTTCAGTGTTTTGCTTTTTGCCGGATCTTACCTCCCTGCGCAAAAGCCTGCCTATAAGAATGCCCGTTTACCCATTGAGCAAAGGGTAAAGGACCTTTTGCAACGTATGACGCCAGAAGAAAAATTCTGGCAGCTATTTATGATCCCCGGCGATCTGGGTGCAGATGAAAAACTTTACAGGAATGGGATCTTCGGTTTCCAGGTAAGTGCGGCTTCGATGGGTGGGGATGCCTCCTCACAATTATTGCAGTATGGCGGTACAGAAAATGCACTCAGCCTTGCCAGAAAGATCAATGGCATTCAAAAATATTTTGTGGAAAGAACAAGGCTGGGTATTCCTATGATCGCATTTGATGAATCCCTGCATGGATTGGTCAGAACCGGTGCCACATCTTTCCCGCAGGCGATTGCCCTGGCAGCCAGCTGGGATACCGGTTTGATGAAGCAGGTAGCCACTGCAATTGCCCTCGAAACAAAAGTGCGCGGGATCCGCGATGTATTAACACCGGTGGTAAATATTGCCAGCGATGTTCGTTGGGGAAGAACAGAAGAAACCTATGGCGAAGACCCATTTCTTTCTTCAGAAATGGCTGTGGCTTTTGTAAGCCCTTTTGAAAAGAACGGGATCATCACTACACCCAAACATTTTATTGCCAATGTAGGTGATGGGGGCCGCGACAGTTATCCCATTCATACCAATGAAAGATTATTGGATGAGATTTTTCTGCCACCATTTAAAGCAGCCATAGAAAGAGGTGGTGCACGTTCTATTATGACTGCGTATAATTCATTGGATGGAACCCCGAGTACCGCAAACGATTGGCTGCTCAATAAAAAACTAAAGAACAACTGGCAATTCAAAGGTTTTGTGATCTCAGATGCCAGTGCCGTAGGTGGGGCCAATGTGTTACATTTTACTGCCAAAGATTATGCAGAAGCCGGACAAAAAGCCATCACTAACGGACTGGATGTGATCTTTCAAACCGATTACAAACATCATTCCTTATTCATTGCCCCTTTTTTAGATGGGGGGATCAGTCAGAAAAGAATTGACGATGCTGTTACCCGTGTGCTGAGGGCTAAATTTGAACTGGGTTTATTTGAAAATCCATATGTGCCTGAATCAGAAGCTGAAAAATGGATCAGTAATGGCTCGCATAAAACTTTGGCAAAACAGGCAGCACTGGAATCCGTTGTTTTATTAAAGAATGAAAACCATGTGTTGCCACTGGATAAAAAGATCCGTTCCGTTGCGGTGATCGGTACGGATGC
>CBHRAM010000111.1:0-9919 GCA_966076165.1 uncultured Chitinophagaceae bacterium | reverse complement strand
CAAAACCGTATACATAAAATGAACTCACATCATGTTGTGCAATGGCATTCACCGCCAGGAAAACACCAAAAGCGAGATAAGGCATTAAGAAATTCAGGATCTTTTTGGCACCCGCACTTACATCAAAAGCACCAACGGCTCCCGTCCACCTGCCCATCATCAAACTGGCCCAGTAAAGGGAGATATAAGGGGCAACCTGGTTAGTTGGCATATTGAGGTGCTGCTTCATATATTCAGGCAGGTTACTGGCCGTGGCCACTTCTACGCCTACATATACGAAGATGCCGATCATGCCCAACACCAATTGCGGGTATTGAAATACAGAAGCTTTGTGTAATACTTTACTGTCTGTTTCAGCCTCACTATCGGCAACAGCATCCAGGTCGATCTTATTGGGAATACTTGAAAATTTAAAAAAGATAGCTACCAATACAAAAGCCACACCTAATACCAGGTAAGGCGTCTTTACACTTTCAATGCTGGCTTCTGTAGAACCGGCTGCCACGCTTCCGAAAATGGCAAAGCTTACCAGCAGGGGTCCGATGGTGGTTCCGAAATTATTCACACCACCTGCCATATTCAAACGCTGTGAACCCGTTTTGGGATCGCCGATTACAATGGCTAAAGGGTTTGCTGCGATCTGTTGTAATGAGAACCCAAGGCCTACAATAAACAAACCGGTGATCATTAATGTGAATGACCGGTCGTTGGCAGCAGGGTAAAACAATAAAGTACCGATCGCTGATATGATCAATCCGAGTGCAATACCATTCTTGTAACCGATCTTATTCAGCACATCGCCGCCGATCATCTTGGAAACAGCAAAATAAATGATGGACCCTACCGTATAAGCTACATAAAAGGCAAGCGATACCAACTGGCTCTGCGCCTGTGAGAGATCAAAAGCTTTTTTGAAAACAGGGATCAGGATATCATTGGAAGCAGCAACAAATCCCCAGAAAAAGAACACAGAGATAAGGGTGCCAAATTGCGACCAGTTGGTTTTTTGATTCATAAGTAATCGTTAGAGGGTTTTCGTATTATGACAGCCTAAAGTAAGTACATTTTGCATTTTTAAAAATTTTAAATCTTTATGCACTTATTCATTAAATTCATGCGGAAATTAGGCTTGATCATTAAATAACGATTATTCTCTCATGGAGATCATTCATGTAAGTGCCGAGTGTTATCCCGTTGCCAAAGCCGGTGGGTTAGGAGATGTGGTGGGTGCCCTGCCCAAATACCAGGTGAAAGCCGGCCATATTGCCAAAGTGGTGATGCCCATGTACCGCACCAAGTTTCTCTATGAAAATGAATGGACGGTGGACTTTAAGGGCTCTTCCAACCTGGGCAACTGGTTCTTCGAGTATACGGTTATCAAAGAAAGCACCAATAAGCTGGGGTTTGATCTTTTCCTCATAGATATCAACGGCCTGCTCGACAGGCAGAAAGTATATGGCTATGATGATGATACCGAACGCTTCGTCGCCTTCCAGATTGCCCTCGTAAACTGGATGAGCAGTTGGGAACATCAGCCGGATATTGTGCATTGCCACGACCATCATACCGGGCTGGTGCCTTTTATGATGCAGTACTGCTACGATTATAATAAACTCCGTCATATACCTACTGTGTTCACTATCCATAATGCCCAATACCAGGGACAGATGGGCTGGGACAAAAGCCGCTATATCCCACGTTGGGACCTGTGGAAAAGAGGAATGCTCGAATGGGCAGACACGATCAATCCATTGGCCTCTGCCGTAAAGTGTGCGGGGAAAGTAACAACCGTTAGTCACAGTTATATGGACGAGCTCAGGTACAACTCCAATGGTATGGAGAAATTATTTGAGTATGAGCGGGGCAAATGTTCAGGAATCCTGAACGGAATAGACAATGAAGTATGGGACCCTTCTACAGATAAATACCTTACTGAACATTTTACCGTAAAAACCGTTACACAGGGTAAACAAAAGAATAAGGAATCGCTTTGTGAACAGTTTGGACTGGATCCGTTGAAACCCTTATTTGTTTTTATTGGCCGTTTGGTAGGAGAGAAAGCTGCAGAGATTTTACCGGATGCTATCAAATCCGCAGTGCACAATACGCAGGGCGAAGCTTGTTTTCTTGTATTGGGAAGTGGTGAAACCCATGTGGAATGGGCGTTTCAGCAAATGGTGGAACCCTATAAAGGTATTTTCAATACGGTGATCGGTTATGATGAAACACTTAGCCACAGAATGTATGCCGGTGCTGATTTTCTGCTGATGCCAAGCCGTGTTGAACCTTGTGGACTGAACCAGATGTATGCCATGCGCTATGGAACGGTACCCATGGTAAGAAGCACCGGTGGCTTGCAGGATACGGTAGTGGATATGGGAGAAACAGATGGGTTTGGCATCCGCTTTAATCATGCCAGTGTAAGTGATGTGGATTATTCGATCGGGCGTGCCGTATCTGTTTACAAAGACAAAGCCCACATGAAAAAAATGCGTCAGCACATGATGCAGATCGATCATAGCTGGGAGAGCACGGTGGATCAGTATACGCAATTGTATCAGAGTTTGAAATAAATTCAGTCCATGGACCATGGTTTATGGACTAAGTAACCAACGCTAAATTGCCATTATGAATAGTATCTCCAAATCTGTAGTTGCTGTGATCCTTGGCGGTGGTGCCGGCAGCCGCCTGTACCCGCTCACATCCAGCCGTTCAAAACCAGCCGTTCCTATTGCAGGTAAGTATCGATTGGTAGACATACCGATCAGTAACTGTATCAACAGCAACATCAACCGCATGTTTGTGTTAACGCAGTTCAACTCTGCTTCCTTGAACAAGCATATCAAGAACACCTATCATTTCAGTGCGTTCAGTACAGGATTTGTAGACATACTGGCCGCTGAGCAAACACCCGATAACCCGGGTTGGTTCCAGGGTACGGCAGATGCGGTAAGGCAATCTTTACGACATATCTCCAATCTCGAATTTGAATATATTCTCATCCTGAGTGGTGACCAGCTATACCAGATGGATTTCAGCGAAATGATGGATGCGCATAAAGCAGCCGGAGCAGATATCTCCATAGCCACCATTCCCGTGAACGATCGTGATGCGCCGGAATTCGGAATTCTGAAGACCGATGAGAAGAGTTATATCACTTCCTTTATTGAGAAGCCCAAGAAAGAACTGTTACCTGAATGGACAAGCGATACAGGTGCTGCCATGCAGGGTGAAGGAAGGAACTATCTCGCATCCATGGGGATCTATGTTTTCAGCAAACAGGTATTGTATGACCTGCTGAACAAAGCACATCCGCAGGCAACAGATTTTGGTAAAGAGATCATACCCGATTCCATTGCTCATTATAAAGTAACCAGTTTCCAATATGATGGTTACTGGACCGATATCGGAAATATCTATTCTTTCTATGAGGCCAACCTCGCGTTAACGCAGGAAGTTCCACCATTCAATCTGTTTGATAACAACAAAACGGTTTATACCCGTGCAAGAATGCTGCCACCGGCCAAGATCAGCGGAACCACTTTGGAGAAAACGATCATTGCTGAAGGCTCTATTATTCACGCAAGCCGCATAGAGCAAAGTGTGGTGGGTATCAGGGCGCGTATCGGTCATGGTACCACCGTAGTAAGCACCTATATCATGGGTAACGATTATTACGAGACCATTGAAGAGATGGAAACCAATCTTCGTCATGGCTTACCCAAGATAGGCATCGGTGAACGCTGTTATATCAAAGATGCGATCATTGATAAGAACTGCCGCATTGGCAATGATGTACGCATCAATGGCGGAAGTCACCTGGCCAATACAGACCATGCACTCTATACAATGAAAGATGGGATTGTAGTGGTGAAGAAAACCGCTGTATTGCCCGATGGGTTTGTGATATAAGCTAACCTGCCTGATAACTAAATAAGAAAACATCCCTTTGTGGATGTTTTTTTATTGTATTTTAGAGTACGTGTAATAATTACATGATACTTACTTAAACGATTGCTATGTCCACTACCTACTCCGGTAATAAACCCCGTCTTGGCTTCTGGCAGATATGGAATATGTGCTTTGGTTTTTTTGGGATCCAGTTTGGCTGGAGCCTGCAGATGGGAAACATGAGTGCCATCTATGAATACCTCGGCGCTTCCCCCGAACAGATCCCCGGTTTATGGCTGGCAGCACCCATGACGGGTTTGATCGTGCAACCGATCATTGGTTATATGAGCGACAGGACCTGGCATCCCAGACTCGGCCGCAGGCGCCCTTATTTTTTAATTGGTGCGATACTGAGTTCACTGGCTTTATTTGTGATGCCCAATGCTTCTGTGATCTGGATGGCGGCAGGAACTTTATGGATCCTCGATTCCTGTATCAATATCAGCATGGAACCCTTCCGTGCTTTTGTAGCGGATAACCTCGATGAAAAACAAAGGCCTTTTGGTTTTGCAATGCAAAGTATGTTTATCGGGTTGGCTTCTTTTATCGCCGGCTATCTTCCGCAGAAATTGGTGGAATGGTTTGGTGTATCGAGAGATAAATCAGGTGGTGCCATACCGCAGAATATCATGCTCTCCTTTTATATCGGGGGCGCAGTATTTCTGATCTCTGTTTTGTATACCGTTTTCAAGAGCAAAGAATATCCTCCCGAAGATCCCAACTGGAAAGAAAAACTGAATGAATCAGGAAAAGGAATTGGTGGCGGGATCAAAGAAATATTTACTTCCATCAAAGAAATGCCCGATCAGATGAAGCGGTTGGCATTGGTGAATTTTCTCACCTGGCCCGGATTGTTCCTGATGTGGTTTTATTACAGTACAGGTGTAGCGGCAGATATCTTTGGTGGTGATCCGAAAAATACAAGCGATGTATATACCAAAGGGCTGGAGTATGCCAATACCACTTCTGCGATATTGAATTTGGTTACGTTCGCTTTCTCCTTCACACTTCCGTTCTGGGTAAGTAAACTGGGGAAAAAATATACACATACCGTTTGTTTATTGGTGGGTGGTGCAGGGCTGATCATGGTCAACCATATTCACGATGCATCACTTTTATATGTGGCCATGGGTATGGTGGGTATCGCCTGGGCTTCCATTTTATCTATGCCATACTCGATGCTGGCAGGCTGTTTACCGGAAGGAAAGATCGGGATCTATATGGGGATCTTTAATTTCTTTATTGTATTACCCGAGATCATCGCTTCTCTTTTCTTTGGTAAGATCATGGAAAATGTTTTGCATAACGACAGGTTACTGGCTGTGCAGATAGGGGGTTGTTTATTATGTCTTGCCGCCATTGCCTGCGCAGTGATCGTGAAGGAAAATAAAGAAACAGCTTAGGTATGAAGAAGTATTTTCTGTTTGCAGCATTGTTGGTAAGCGCCAGCACTTTTTCCCAATATGCAAAACTGTATCCGGTTAACTGGTACACGGGAATGAAATGGAATAAAGTACAGATCCTGGTTCGCGGCGAAACGGATGAGTTGACAAAGGAAAGCGTAAGCATACAATACCCCGGTGTTACACTTAATAAGGTAAGCAGGTTTGAAAACGGAAAATATCTCGCGCTGGATGTAACAATTGCAGCAACCGCTAAACCCGGAAATGTTTCGATCGCTTTTAACAACGGTTCGCAATCACATACGATAAACTGGCCACTTAAACCCCGAAGAGAAGGCCGTGGTAAAACCTTTGCACAAGGGGTGACTTCCTCCGATTTTATTTATTTTTTAATGCCCGATCGTTTTAGCAACGGAGACCTAAGCAATGATCGTGTTCCGGGTATGCGTGATCAAAGCCTGGATCGTGATTCTATCTTTCTTCGCCATGGTGGCGATCTGCAGGGTGTGACCGATCACCTGGATTATCTGCAGGGATTGGGGGTAACCACTTTATGGATGACACCCGTTCTGGAAAATGATATGCCCAACCGCACAGAACATGGATATGCATTTACAGATCATTATACAATAGAACCCCGTTTTGGTGGTGAAGCGGCGTATAAAAAATTAAGTGATGCCCTGCACAAACGCGGGATGAAACTTATACAGGATGCGGTATATAACCATATAGGCAGTTATCATTTTATCGTTACAGATGTACCGGCAAAGAACTGGTTACACCAATGGCCAAAATTTACACAAACCAGTTATAAAGACCAGCCACTGTTTGATCCCTATGCGGCCCGGTCTGATGCAAAAAGAACCGCAGATGGATGGTTCACCACACAAATGCCCGATCTTGATCAAAGCAACCCCTATGTTGCCAACTTCTTAATTCAGCATGCTTTATGGAGTGTGGAAGAATTTGGCGTGGATGGGTGGCGGATCGATACTTATATCTACAACGATCTCCCTTTTATGAATCGCTGTAACAAAGCCCTTACTGATGAATATCCAAAGATGACCCTGTTTGGAGAGAACTGGGTGCACGGTGTGCTTAACCAGGCATATTTTGTACAGAATAAAATGGATGTTCCTTTCAAAAGTAACCTGCAGGGTGCCATCGATTTTCAATTATTATTTTACGGGATCCAGCCGGCACTGAATGAAAAATTCGGCTGGACGGAAGGGGTGAATAAACTTTACAACACGCTCAGTAACGATCTGGTGTATAAAGACCCGATGCAGAATGTGATCTTTCTGGATAATCATGATATGACAAGGTTCTTCTCAACAGTAGGAGAGGATATCAATAAACAAAAAATGGGACTTGCCTGGCTCATGACCTGCAGGGGCATACCCCAAATGTATTATGGCACGGAGATCTTAATGAAAGGGATCAGCAACCCCGATGGCTGGGTGCGCCTTGATTTTCCCGGTGGATGGAAAGGGGATCAGAAGAATGCATTTACGGGTGAAGGGCTTAGCGATGATGAAAAAGAAGTACAGCAGTATGTGCGAACACTGGGTAATTACAGAAAGCGATCAAGTGCCCTTACAACCGGTAAGCTGATGCAGTACCTGCCCAATGAAGGTTTATATGTGTATTTCAGATTCGATGCCCAACAAACGGTAATGTGTGTGATGAATACTTCGGAAAAAGAAAAACAGGTGAACTTTTCTGATTTTGAAGAAAGAACCCGGGGATTTGCCAAAGGGAAGGATATTGTGACCGGTGCTGTTCAGGGGGATCATTTTGTGATTCCCGCTAAAAAAATGGTTATCTTGGAATTACTTAAATAAAATCAAACACCATGCCTACAGGAACTGTCAAGTTTTTTAATGAAGCCAAAGGATTTGGATTCATCAAAGCAGATGATGCTGCGAAAGAGTATTTTGTTCATTCAACCGGTTTGGTTGACAAGGTCCGCGAAAATGATAAAGTTGAATTTGAGATAGGCGAAGGACAAAAAGGCCCGATGGCTGTGAATGTCCGTAAAGTGAGTTAAAACTGTTTTTCTCTGCTGCAAACAAAAACTGATGTGCCAAAAGCACATCAGTTTTTTATTTTGTAGAAAACAGATCTGGTAATTACAACAGCGCAGCTTTAATATACCTGTCAGCCCACCTGCCCCAATCTTTTAAACTTGATTGAATATTGTCTTTCATAGCTGCATTGGTTGTTTTACTGCCCTTTGTGGGGATCTTAAACTCATTTTCGGTAACTGGTACTGCATACAATTTAGTGGCAAACCAGGTAACATGTTCATGTGGGATCGCCAGCCCTAATATCATACCCGGTAACCCTGAGAATGATTCGGGCCCACCCGGTGTTACAATTTCGTCTGTGTAAAAAGCAACTATATAGATCGAATCCATGATCAATGCATTGGCCCTTCTGCATTCAAAACCTGCAATGGTCCTTTTCTCATCCGTTATTTTCCACTGAATGTTTTTTGTACTGTCGTGTATCAAAAAAGTTTTTTCAAAGATCCTTTTCTGGCTAACGGCAGCATGCTTATCCAACTCGCTGTAGATCACATTGTCTTCTGCCGGTTGCTCCCAGCGTAAGCGGTTGTTATCCGGATTTTCCTTACCCGGCCTGAAAAAGGTTTTGTTATTGTTGAACGACAGATCGAAATAAGTTGTCTTGAATTGAGGCACACTTTTTTTCCATTCTGCGATCCATGGGTCATCCCCCGTCATTTGTGAATGGAGGTTCAGTTTCTTTTCAAATTCAATCTTTCCTTCTGTGATGAAATGTGCCTGGCTATAGCCCTGAACAATACTTATCGTAAGAAAGAAGATCAGCAGGATATTTTTCATAATACTTTTTTATATAATGAGGTTATTTTGCAGGGCCACCACCATTTTTATTAAAATTCCAAACTACAGAAAGCAGGAAATACCGTTGAATGGTTGAATAGGTATTCTCGGTAATGTAATTGGTGTTTACTGTACGGTTAAACCCGATATTATTATTCAGGATATCATTGGCAGAGGCTTTGATCAGCATGGCATCACCTTTCATCAATTTTTTTCCGATCCATGCATTCCAGATGATCACATTATTGTTATTGTCAAACTCATTGATCTTCTGGCGGAAGATGAAATTACAGTCTGAGTGTAACTGCAGTTTTCCCGGGAAGAAGATATCTATATCCGGACGGATATTATAGGTCCAGTAATGGGTGCCTGCATTCTTTTGAATAGAAGAAGTACTGGTGGTATAGGTAGCGTTGGCGGAAATGCTGTTATCATAAAGCTTCTCAACCTGTTTGCCGATATAGGTACCAAAACTATAGTTGTTACTGTTGGTGATATTTTCCTTGTTGTTTACCACATTCACATACTTGGATGAATTGATATTTGTATTAAGTCCCATGTTGGCACCAAATAATTTGAAGCCGTAATCAAGGTATCCGCTCAGGTTATGGTTTCCATCTACGTTGATGGATTGAGACACCCTTCTGCCAAG
Organism: uncultured Chitinophagaceae bacterium; assembly: GCA_966076165.1. Taxonomy (GTDB): domain Bacteria; phylum Bacteroidota; class Bacteroidia; order Chitinophagales; family Chitinophagaceae; genus Sediminibacterium. The sequence goes on along the minus strand of CBHRAM010000111.1, from coordinate 1,046 downwards.
TGAGTCTACAAAATCTTTAGTGGCAAAAGCATTATTGGTATTGCCGTAATTGATACCTAACCAGAGGCTTCTGCCCGATAGCGTTTTATTGTCGTAGAAATTAAGGTTTACGTTATTGCGGAAGGAGGGCTGTAAGGAAGGATTTCCGATAACAATATTCAATGGGTCATCATTGGTTTTAATAGGCTGGATCTGTTGCAGGCTTGGCTGTGAGGTAGACCCGTTATAATATACCGACACCCTGCGCTGGCTGGTGATGGCATAAGAAAAATTAGCCTGCGGGAACCAGTTCACAAAGTCTCTTTTGCCGGTAAGATTATTTTTCAGATCGGTTTGCGTAAAGTTGGTATATCCCACATTACTTCCAAAATTGAAAGAATATTTCTTTTTGATGTAAGAATAACTGGCACCTCCTTTTTGAGAAAGTATATTGAACTGATAATTGTTACTGTAAATGGTATCAAGTGATTCGTATTTCCCCGAAGCATTTTTATTAAATGAATTGCGGTTAGAAGAACTGTTGTTTACGGTAACCCCATAATTGAATACCATCACTGCTGATGCTGTCAAGGGCTCTGTATAAGTAAATTTGGAATCGAATGCCAACGCCTTATTCTCTGTGGTCTTATACTGATCGGTTACCTGATTCTGCACAGGTACAATGCTTCCGTTCTTATAAAAATTATTATTGGCATACAGGAAGCCGGTTGTTTGTGTTGTATTATAATTCTCTTTTACATTCAGCGAAAGGGTTCTTCCTTTTTTCCTGAATTTCTTCCGCCAGAGTATACTGCTGTTAAATCCATTAATATCACCTGTAGTGGATATTTTCCGGTTACCCTGGTTTACCAGTGAGCCATCCCTTGCCAAAGCCTCTGTTAAAAATTCGCTGTAGGTAAGCTTGTGATCAAAACTTCCATCCATCAACACTTTTAAGGACGAAGATGAATCAAAATCGATGTCATAAGTCGCATTACCCTTGTGCCTTGTGATCTGGTTGGTAAACGTGTTCTTTTGATTATTGAAGTATAAGGTATCCGGCAGAA
>CBHRAM010000110.1:0-9921 GCA_966076165.1 uncultured Chitinophagaceae bacterium | reverse complement strand
AATCTATGGCCAGCATTACGCCATTGTAGAATTCAAGTCCGGGCAACAGGTATTTTGGAAGATTATTCTTGCCCAGTTTATAAGTATCCCCGCTAAAAGCAGAATCTATAAATAAAGGCGCAAACACAGCGATCTTCAATGGCTTGCCCATATTGCTTTGCGCCATGGTATTGACCACAAACAGCAAAGCAAACAGTACAAAACCTATTTTTCTGATCTCTCGCATAATTGAGTTTAGAACAACACTGCAAAAACTATTCCCATTCAATGGTTGCCGGGGGCTTACTGCTGATATCATATACCACACGGTTAATGCCCCTTACATTATTGATGATCTCATTAGAAATATCCGCCAGGAAAGTATAGGGAAGATGTGCCCAGTCTGCCGTCATTCCATCTACAGAGGTAACCGCACGTAAGGCAACCGTAAATTCGTAGGTTCTTTCATCGCCCATCACACCTACACTTTTAACAGGCAATAAGATCGCACCTGCCTGCCATACTTCTTTATAAAGGCCGCTCGATTTTAATCCTTTGATATAAATATCATCTGCCGCCTGCAGCATTTTTACTTTCTCTTCCGTTACTTCTCCCAGGATCCGGATGGCTAAACCCGGGCCGGGGAAGGGGTGCCGGTTGATCATATCTGCCGGTATACCCAGTTCCAACCCCACTTTCCTTACCTCATCTTTAAATAAGAACCGCAAAGGTTCCACAAGATCGAGGTGCATGATATCGGGAAGGCCACCCACATTGTGGTGCGACTTGATCGTTTGTGATGGCCCATGCACACTCACACTCTCAATTACATCGGGATAGATCGTTCCTTGTCCTAAGAATTTCACACCCTCCACTTTTTTAGACTCTTCATGGAACACATCAATAAATAATTTACCGATCACTTTTCTTTTTTGTTCGGGGTCCGACTTGCCTTTGAACTCATCATAGAACATCTGTTTGGCATCGATCCCTTTTACATTCAGACCAATGGCATCATAGGTGTCCAGCACCTGCTGAAACTCATCTTTACGCAACACACCATTATCAACAAAAATGCCATGCAGCCTTTTGCCAATGGCCTTGCTGATCAGGGTTGCAGCTACGGTGCTGTCTACGCCTCCGCTCAGGGCCATGATCACATGACTATCGCCGATCTGTTCTTTCAGCCTGGCAACTGTTTCGGCCACAAAAGAAGCCGGTGTCCAGTCCTGCTTACATCCGCAGATATCTATCAGAAAATTATTGATGATTTTTTTTACTTCCGTTGAATGGTATACTTCCGGGTGGAACTGTATACCATATAAGGGTTTGGTATGGCCGCTTGTTTTTTTGAAACCGGCCACGGGAATACTTTCGGTGGTGGCCAATAATTCAAAACCATCCGGTAAAACGGTGATCGAATCACTATGGCTCATCCATATCTGCGATTGATCCGATACATTCTTCCACAAAATATCTTCCTGCTGAATATGCAGTTTGGCACGGCCGTACTCACGCTTATTTGATTTGTCAACTTTGCCACCCATCAGTTTAGCCGTCAACTGGGCACCATAGCAAACACCCAATACAGGCACTTTTTCAATAAAAGCGGCAATATCTACAGAAGGGGCATTTTCTTCATTTACACTAAACGGCGATCCGCTGAGGATAATGCCTTTCAGGCCCGGCTCAATGGTAAAGGCTTTCTGAAAAGGGATGATCTCACAAAATACATTGGCTTCCCTTACGGCCCGGGCAATTAACTGGGTAAACTGGCTTCCAAAATCGAGAATGAGTATTTTTTCTGTCATGGCGCGAAGGTAACAGAAATTTTGATGGTTCTAAAGCCTTACCAACGGTATAGAAAGGGGCAGGAATGGGTATGATTTGATGATGGATTTGACTAACTTTCCATTCCAAAACCTACTTATGAAACGTATTCTTTTCTTTCTTGCCCTTGTGGCCATTACCTGTTCTTCCTGTAACTGGATGGGATTCAGGCGGATAAAAGGTAACGGCATTATTTCCACCGAAACCCGTGATATCTCCCGTGCCGAAAATATCAAGCTTGCCGGAAGTTATGATGTGGAGATCACCCAGGGGGCGTCTACTTCTGTTAAAGTAGAGGCAGATGAGAACATTATCCCATACATCATTACCCGTGAAGAAGACGGGTACTTGGTCATCAAATCCCGCAATAACTACAATTTCTCTACTGAACATGCGATCAAGATCTATATAACCACTAACAAACTCGAAAAACTGCATCTGGCCGGAAGCGGTAGTATTATCGGTAAGAACAAGTTCACCGGCGGAAATAAACTCGAATTGAAAATAGCCGGTAGTGGAGATATTAAAATGGAAGTGAATACACCCGATATTGAAGGGGATATTGCCGGTAGCGGCTCCATCACTCTCTCCGGAGAGACCAGGAACGAGCGGATCAAGATCAGCGGTGTGGGTGATTATAATGCCGACCAGTTAAAAGCAGAAACTGCCAATATCAAAATAGCCGGAAGCGGCAATGTAAAAGTGTTTGCAGATATGAATCTCGATGTGAGTATTGCCGGTGTTGGTTCCGTATATTATAAAGGGGCACCAAGTATCAAACAACATATTGCCGGTAGTGGCGAAGTAAAAAAAATAGAATAAGATAAAAACCGATACTGTATAAAAAGTAACCGCCACGGTTACTTTTTTTTATGCTGGCTAATAGCTTTATATTTAACATGACTTACTTTATACCCTAAGGATGGCGCAGGACGGTTTTCTGTTCCTGTGAAACTATTTAGGATGAATAAGCCTTCTTTTTCTTAATTTGAAGCAGAATCCAATTATCGGTAATGAGTACAATACAAAAAATCCTGTTGGTAGAAGATGAACCTAAATTGGGACAGGCAGTTCAGGAAGAACTGATTCGTAACGGGTATCCAACCGATCTGGCTGTTGACGGGCTGGAAGCATCGAAATTATTCGGTCATAATACCTATTCACTGGTTTTACTGGATATTAACCTTCCCTATAAGAACGGGGTAGAACTTTGTAAAGAGTTTCGAAACCTGAATAAAAAGATCCCCATTATTATGCTTACGGCAGCCGGGGAAATCGGTGACAAGATAGAAGCGTTTAATATTGGTGCAGATGACTATATCGTAAAGCCCTTTCATTTTGTAGAACTGTTTGCAAGGGTAAAAGTATTCCTGAAAAGATCGGAGCTTCCGTCTGATGTAGACAGGATCGTTGTAGAGGATATGGAGATCAATTTTACCAATAAAACGGTTGTGAGGAGCGGGAAACCCATCAATCTAACTGCCAAAGAGTTTACCTTGTTGGTATTGCTTGCACGAAACAGGGAAAGAGTGATCTCTAAACAGGAAATACTGGAAAAAGTATGGGACCTGAGTTTTGACACCGGCACCAATACGATCGAAGTATATATCAGTTTCTTGCGCAATAAGATCGACAAGCCTTTTGAACATAAATTGATACATACCAAACCGGGGTTTGGGTATTATATCAAATAAACAGCCGGGGCAATGAATTTGAAATTCCGCTTTGCATTGCTTTTTACTTTTTTTGTTTCGGTGGTATTGGCCGTCTCCTCTTTTTTTATCTATTTTCTTTATGAAAGTTACCGTGAATCCCAGTTCCTGGAAAGGGTAAAAACAGAAGGGCAGCAATTTCATAATATTTCCTCTTTTCTGGCAAAGCCGGGTGCGGAACCATCAGATCTCTTATATAAAATACTTCGTTATAGTACGGTGTATGATGAAAGGATCATCATCCTTGATTCAACAGGCAAACTCATCAGCAAAGTGCCTGATACCATGCATTTTTCTCTCAGCCCGGCCCTTTTAGCCAGGATCAAAGAACAGAAAGAATATGCCTGGTTCTCAGAAAATAAATATCAATATGTTGGTGTTGTACTGGATGAAAATAAAAAGATCCTGATCGCTGCCGGCTTTGATAAAACAGGATTTGAAAAATCATCCAAACTCAGGCTTATCCTCATCTTTGTGTTTATCGGCGGTATGTTGGTCACGGCGTTTATTGCATTCTTTTTTGTTCGCCAGGCATTCCTGCCATTGACCAGACTGAGCACGCAGATGAACCGGACCACTTTTCAAAATCTCGCCCAGCGGATTCCTGTAACAAGAGAAGATAATGAGATCAATGATATTGCCAGGAACTTCAATAATATGCTCGAACGCTTAGGCAGGGCATTTGAGTTTCAGAAAAGTTTTGTGTACCATGCTTCCCACGAATTGCGTACACCCCTTGCCACCATGCTTTCGCAAACAGAATTGGCATTGGGTAAACAAATGACCGAAGCGGATTACAGGAAAGTATTGAATTCACTGAAGGATGACCAGCAGGAAATGATCGAACTCACCAACTCCCTGCTGACAATTTCCCAGGTGAATGATGGAGAACAGATCCAGACCTGGCCCTTGCTGCGCATTGATGAAGTTTTGTATGAAGCCATCAGTACCTCCAAAAAGATGTTCCCGGATCTGGTGGCTAATATGGAGTTCGGTACCCTGCCCGAATCGGATGATGATTTTGTGGTACACGGGAATGAGTCGCTGTTAAAATCTGTCTTCACCAACCTGATCAAAAATGCATTCCTGTATTCGATCGATCAGAAAGTAGATATTACGCTTGAATCGGACGGGTCCGTCATCTTTGTTCATTTTGATAACGAGGGTACCCAGCTTCCGGCCGATGAAAAGGAAAATATCATGACCCCCTTTTTCCGGGGAGGCAATGCCGCTAAAACAAAGGGATATGGGTTGGGGCTTGCGATCGTTCACCGATTTATTACCCTTCATAAGGGAACCATCACGTACACGCCCATTGCCAATGATGTGAACCGGTTTACGGTTACCCTGAACAAAGCTTCTCAGGGCCAGGCATAAAAAAAGCCAGCCTGTATCAGGCCGGCTTCCGGAATTATTTTATTGCGATAAGATTAAGCAGCTACTTTTGCTTTCTTAGCCAGTTTGCTCTTCAGGTTAGCAGCTTTGTTCTTATGAATGATACCGCGTTTAGCCAGTTTATCGATCATAGAAGCTACGGCCGGTAATTGCTCATCGTATACTTTCTTCTCGGTATTAGCTTTGAGCTCACGGATAGCATTACGGGTAGTTTTACCGTAGTAACGGTTACGTTCGCGACGCTTGGTAGCTTGTCTAACATCTTTCTTTGTAGCTGAATGGTTTGCCATTATTCTGTTTTTTTCAGGACGGCAAAGGTAAGGGCTTAAGCTGAAAGATGGAAATTTATAGTAAAAAAATTGTAAAAAAGGTGGATAAGTCGGGAAAGTCGGGCAGTCCGGAAGTCCGAAAGCAGGGCGGAAGCCCTGTTCCGGCCCGAAAATGGCTTTTCTTCCCGACTTTCCGACTTCCGGTCTTTCCGACTTTTCAGCTATTTTTTGGGATATTTTATGCCTTCAATGCCCGATATTTGTCCACTATTTGACCCAAAGCAGCACAATTTCCCAAAATGAAGGATTTCTCGTACATAACTAATTCCCACCCGGCTTATATAGAGAGCTTATATAATGAATTTGTAAAAGATCCCGCCAGCGTTGATCCCGACCTGAAAAAGTTCTTTGAGGGCTTTGATTTTGCGGTTTCCAATGGTTTGGCAGGCGGAAACGGGGCGGCAACAGCGGTTTCTCCCGCTACGACCGACTGGATGAAGGAGATCCGGGTGTACCGGATGATCCTGGGTTACCGGAATAAGGGGCATTTGCTGGCCATGACCAACCCGATCCGTGCCCGTAAAGACAGGGGTGCCAACCTGGACCTTGCTTTTTTTGGCTTATCGGATGCAGATCTCAACAATACTTACCAGGCAGGAAACCTGATCGGCCTGGGGGCAACCACACTCAAAAACATTTTGGCACACCTGCAAAACACTTATGCCAATCACGTAGGTATTGAATTCAAATACATCAGCGATCAGACAAAGATCGACTGGCTCACCAATGAAATGGAAAAAGGCTTTTCAACGCCTTTGGGATTGGAAAAGAAAAAACGCATCCTGGAAAAACTGAACCAGGGGGTGATGTTTGAGAAATTTCTGCATACAAAATATATCGGCCAGAAAAGATTTTCACTGGAAGGAGGAGAGACCACCATTGCTGCATTGGATGCGATGATCAATGTGGCGGCTAACAATGAAGTGCATGAAGTGGTGATCGGTATGGCACACCGTGGAAGGTTGAATGTGTTGGCCAATATCATGGGCAAGACCTATGAACAGATCTTCAGTGAGTTTGAAGGAACGTCCACTCCCGACCAGACCATGGGTAGCGGTGATGTGAAATATCATATGGGTTATGGAAGTGAAGTGCAGACAGCGGATGATAAAACCATGCACCTGAAACTGATGCCCAACCCATCGCACCTCGAAGCCGTTGACCCGGTGGTGATCGGTTTTGCCAGGGCCAAAGCAGATGTGATGTATGATAGTGAGTTTGATAAGATCTTACCGATACTGATCCATGGGGATGCTTCTGTTGCCGGTCAGGGTGTGGTATATGAAGTTTTACAGATGAGTTATCTGCGTGGATATTATACAGGAGGAACGATTCATTTTGTGATCAATAACCAGATCGGTTTTACCACTGATTTTGATGATGCAAGAAGTGCCGATTATTGTACTTCACTGGCTGCTATGGTACAGGCGCCTGTATTGCATGTGAACGGAGATGATGCAGAAGCGGTGGTGAAATGTGCAGAGATCGCCACACGTTATCGCCAGGAATTCAACAGCGATATTTTTATTGATATGGTGTGTTACCGTAAACACGGTCACAATGAAGGGGATGATCCGAAATATACACAGCCACAGTTGTATGCGCTGATCGATAAGCATCAGAATCCAAGGGAGATCTATACACAGTTCCTGATCGAGAATGGTGAAGCCGATGCACAGCAACTGGCCCGTGATATGGAGAAGAAGTTCTGGGCAGATCTGCAGGAACGGTTGGATGAGATCAAACAAAATCCTTTGCCTTATCATTACCAGCCACCCGAACTGGCCTGGAAAAGTTTACGCAAAGCAACCGCAGAAGATTTTGACAGTTCACCCAGTACAGCGATCAGTGAAGAAGAAGTAAGAAGATTGTTTGCCAGCCTGATGCAATGGCCGGCAGATTTTAAGCCCCTGAAAAAAGTAGAGAAGCTTTTACAGGATAAGATCAAGTTACTGGAAACAGAACAGAAGATCGACTGGGCTACCGGTGAGCTGCTTGCCTATGGTTCATTATTGGTGCAGGGAAACCTGGTACGTATGAGCGGACAGGATGTGCAACGTGGAACCTTTAGCCATCGCCATGCCATTCTGCGCGATGAAAATACCAATAAGGGTTACAACCGCTTAAATCATTTCCAGGAAAAACAAGAGAAGTTCAGGATCTATAATTCCTTGTTAAGTGAATACGGTGTACTCGGTTTTGAATATGGATATGCAATGGCCAATCCCAATGCCCTTGTAATATGGGAAGCACAGTTTGGCGATTTCTCTAACGGTGCACAAACCATGATCGACCAGTTCATTGCTGCCGGCGAACAGAAATGGCAACGCCAGAACGGAGTGGTGATGTTATTGCCGCATGGTTACGAAGGCCAGGGGCCGGAACACAGCAGTGCCCGTATGGAACGTTTTTTACAGTTATGTGCAGAGTACAATATGGTGGTAACGAATATCACAACGGCTGCCAATCTTTTCCATGTATTAAGAAGACAATTAACATGGAGTTTCCGTAAGCCTTTGATCAATTTCTCACCCAAAGGAAACCTGCGTAACCCGGTTACCTATAGTCATATCAGTGAATTTACCAAGGGTGGTTTCAGAGAGTTGATCGATGATGTGTTTGTAGAAGATGCGTCGCAGGTAAAGAAAGTGTTGATGTGTACCGGTAAATTATATTTTGAACTGGCAGATAAACAACAGAAAGAAAACCGAAAAGATATCGCCATCGTTCGCCTGGAACAGGTATATCCATTACCACAAAAGCAATTGGATGTATTGCACAGGAAATACAGCAAAGCCACCTGGTTCTGGGTTCAGGAAGAACCTTTGAATATGGGCGCAGCATCCTTCCTGCAAATGAACCTGAAGTCTGTGAATTTTGGTGTGATCAGCAGAAATGCAAGTGCATCTACCGCATCAGGCTATTACAAAGTACATAACCAGGAACAGGCCGAAATCATAGAAACCGCTTTCAACATTTAATAAAATGACTGTTGAAATAACAACCCCTAACCCCAAACGCCTAACCCCAAACGAATAAATGTTATGATCGATATAAAAGTGCCCACCATCGGAGAATCCATCACAGAAGTGACTTTGTTGAAATGGACAAAGAAAGAAGGGGATTGGGTTGAACGCGATGAAGTGATCGCCGAACTGGAAAGTGAGAAAGCCACATTTGAAGTAAATGCGGAGCAGGCAGGTATTTTACAACCTCAGGCAAAAGAAGGCGATACCTTGAATATCGGAGATGTACTGGCAAAGATCGATGAAACAGCCGCAAAGCCTGAAGCAGCCCCTAAAGCAGAGGTTGAAGCCGTTAAACCCCCAACCCCAAACCCCAAACCTCAAACCAATGAAGCACCTGTTACATCGGTGCCTAACGATATTAAAGCAACACCTGTTGCATCTGCTATTATTGCAGATAAAAAAGTAGATCCCAAAGCCATTACCCCAACCGGCAGTGGCGGAAAGATCATGAAGCACGATGTATTGGATGCATTGGCGAATCCCGGTAAAAAAGCATTTGCGGGTGGTGAACTGTTCAGCCGCAATGTACGCCAGGAAAAAATGAGCAGCCTCCGTAAAACGATCAGCCGCCGCCTGGTAGAATCCAAGAACACAACGGCTATGCTGACCACTTTTAATGAAGTGGATATGGGCCGTATCATGGATATCCGCAAGCAATACAAAGATAAATTCAAAGAGATCCATGGTGTGAACCTGGGCTTCATGAGTTTCTTTGCCAAAGCCTGCGCCATTGCCTTAGGCGAATGGCCTTCAGTAAACGCGTATATCGATGGCGACCAGATCTTATACCATGATTATGCCGATATCAGTATCGCTGTTAGTACGCCAAGAGGTTTAACGGTGCCGGTCATGCGTAATGTGGAAAGCCTGGGCATGGCAGAGATCGAAAAGAAAGTAGTGGAACTGGCCGGTAAAGCGAGAGATAGCAAACTCACATCAGATGATCTGCAGGGAGGAACCTTCACCATCACCAATGGCGGTGTGTTTGGAAGTTTATTAAGTACCCCCATCATCAATATCCCGCAAAGCGCGATCCTGGGAATGCATAAGATACAGGAACGCCCGATGGCTGTAAACGGACAGGTAGTGATCAGGCCGATGATGTACCTAGCATTAAGCTACGACCACCGTATCATTGATGGAAGAGAGAGTGTGAGTTTCCTGGTAAGGGTGAAAGAGTTATTGGAGAATCCTGACTTATTGTTGTTTGGAAAAGATCCTTTGAAAACATTGCTGGAAGTTTAAACCCCCAACCCCCTGGGAGGGGGCTAAAATATCGATACAAAAGCAAAAACAATATATTTGACGTGTTGCCATATTGCAACACGTTTTTAATTCCCCCTTCAGGGGGCCAGGGGGTATATGCGTTTTCAATCTTATTTCAATACAGCTATTCTTCTGATCCGTCAATACGATGGAACTACCCCGTTGTTGCATTTTCTGAAACAATATTTTTCACAGCATAAGAAACATGGCTCTAAAGACAGAAAATATATTTCACATCTCTGTTATAATTATTACCGGCTGGGACATGCATTGAAAGATAGGCGTGAGGAAGAAAGATTGCGTGTAGCCTTATTTCTTTGCAATAATACGGCAGGCGAGTGGCAGCTACTATATGAGGCAAACTGGATGGAACATTGGAGT
>CBHRAM010000109.1:0-10009 GCA_966076165.1 uncultured Chitinophagaceae bacterium | reverse complement strand
CCTGGTCTTCTGTTAAATGCCAGTGAAACGTATTCATTTTATGCATGGCAATAAAATCAATGAACTTCTTTACATAAGCCGTATTGAAAAAATGCCTGCCTACATCCAGGTGCATACCCCGATAAGCAAAACGGGGATGGTCCTCAATTTCCAGACAGGGAACGGAAAGGCTTTGTTTCTTTTCCAAAGGCAATAATTGTATCAGGGATTGTATGCCATAAAACGTACCCATCGCATTATCACCACCAATAGTAACCGCAGATTTATCTACCACCATGGTATAAGCACCCGCTATGGAATTATCCATTTTTTCAATGTCCAGCCTGATCAGGTTGGTCTTATTACGCAACCCACCATTTTTGATCACGGGTAAACGGAATCCGTAGAACTGTTGCAGGTAATCATTTAAAAACTGGGCCGATCTTTCAAGGCCGGTTTCTTCCAGGATGATCTGTGTGGCAGGTGTGATACTGAAATTTCCTTCTGTTTTTGTGGTACGGAAGGGTTTGGGAATAATGTTGATCTCCTGAGCGTTGGTTGCAAAAGCAAACAGGAGTGAAAGGGCAAGTAATCTTTGTTTCATTTCGAATGTATTGGGGGTATATCAATTATTTAATCACCGGTAAAAGGATCTTTGACGCGTTATGGTAAATCCGGATATCCGATTTTTGAAAATCAGATAGTTTTGCATGATAGATATCGGTAAAGGTTTGCGGGTTCCTGTCTACCAATGGAAACCAACTGCTTTGCACCTGTATCATCAGGCGATGCCCTTTTTTGAAAGTATGCGCAACATCGGGTAAACTGTATTTTACCTGTGTGGGTTTATTAGGAACAAAAGGCTCCGGCTTTTCAAAACTATTACGGTATTTGCCACGGAATACTTCGCCGCGTACCAGCATCTGGTAACCGCTCATGTTATAATCGGTCTTCAACGGAACAGCATAAGCAAAATCATCCGGAAATACATCGATCAGTTTTACAACAAAATCTGCATCGGTAGTAGAAAGGCTCACCATCAGGTCGGCAACAACCGGCCCGCCAAGCGTGAGGTCTTCCGTAAGCACCGGTGTTTGAAATACCAGTACATCCGGCCTTCTTGCGGCAAAGCGCTGGTCGTCCAGCATATACTCTTTGGTTCTTTCCAGGTGAACATCTTCTGTATAAGGAACCGGTTTAGCCGGATCACTCGTGTATTGTGTGTAGCTTTTATTTTGATTATTCTCAAAACTCAAGACCCCGTTATTCTGAAGATACACCGGCTTTTGCTGCATATCGGCTATTGGCCATTGCGGTAATTGTTTCCATTCATTACTGCCACTGAAAAAGATGGTGGCTTCCTTGATCTTCTCGATGGAACCTTTTCCTTTCAGGTAATAATCAAAGAAAGGCAGTTCAATATTCTGCCCGAACCAATCGCTTGTATTGCTGTCGAATTTGATATTCCCTAAATACGAACCATCAAATCTTCCCCATTGGCCATGGTGCCAGGGGCCCATCACCAGTTTGTTGTTATTTTTTGTTTTTGTTTCAATGGCTTTATAAAGGTTCCAGGCACCAAAACAATCTTCCGCATCAAATAAACCACCAACCACCAGGGTAGCAATATCCGGAGAGATATTCTGTACATAATTACGGTCATTTCTGGTTTTCCACCATTCATCCATATTGGGATGGCTCATCAGGTCTTTCCAGAAAGCGATGCTATCGCCCATGATCTTTGTCAACGCTTCAAGATTTCCTTTCCTTAAAAAGAATTCATAATTATCCTGCACCGGAATATCAAAATAAGAAGGCCCAACGGTTGTCGGTTTCGGGCGTGGTTTACCAAAGCCTGAATAAAAATTAAATGCGTCCATCATCATAAAAGCACCGTTGTGATGGAAATCATCACCTACAAACCAATCGGTAACCGGTGCCTGGGGGCTTACTGCTTTTAATGCCGGATGATTGCTTAATGCTGCCATTGCTGCATAAAAACCGGGATAAGAAGTGCCGAATACACCTACTTTATTATTGTTGTTCTCTGTATTCTTAACGATCCAGTCTATCGTATCATAGCTATCACTGGCTTCATCAATATCGGTGCTGGACTTTTTATTAGGGTTATACGGTCGCACATCCACAAAATTACCTTCGCTCATCCAGCGGCCGCGTACATCCTGCTGTACATAGATATAATTTCCCTTCAGAAAATATTTTCTGGGGCTATTCCACATGGCCGCAAACTTCCCTTCACCATAAGGTGCGCAGGAATAGGGGGTACGTACCAACATAACCGGGTGTTTTTCCGATTTGTCTTTGGGTGTGTACACCACTGTAAACAGTTTCACCCCATCCCGCATAGGGATATACACTTCTTTTTTTGTGTAATTATTGACGATCCAGGCAGAATCCGGATTTTGTGCAAATGCGCTAAAAGGTAAAAGAAAGAGGATACTCTTGAGCAGGTTTTTCATGGGGCGTCTTTAGAGCCCTCAAAATAAAAAAAGATTCCTCTTTACGGAGGAATCTTTTTTAAGAGTTATCAGATTTTTATCTACACTACGGTAGTGAGCTTGATAATATTGGTGGGTAAATGCTGGTCAACCGGTGTACTGCCGGTATTCACCACAACATCTCCCTGTTTTAAAAATCCTCTCTCGCGCAGGATATCGATCTGGTCGTGAATGATATCATCCAGGCTCTCTTCTTCATCATAATAAAAAGCACGCACACCCCAGCTTAAACTCAACTGGTTAACGAGTGTTCTTTCTTTGGTGAAAATGTACAAAGGTGCCTGCGGACGGTAGCTGCTCAGCATAAATGCCGTGTACCCACTTTGCGTCATACCGATCAATGCTTTGGCATCTACATCCGTTGATATTTTACAGGCATTATAACAGATCGCATCACTATGGAAAGAAGGAGAGTGGGGCTGTGGTTTCAGGTCCTCTTCACGGTTATAACGATATTCTTTCTTTTCCACTTCTGCAATGATCTTGCGCATGGTCTGTACAACCAGTGCCGGATGGTTACCGGCAGCGGTTTCGCCACTCAGCATTACGGCATCTGCACCTTCCAATACTGCATTCGCAACGTCTGTGATCTCGCTACGGTTGGGTTTTACACGGTCGATCATGCTTTCCATCATCTGTGTGGCCACAATGACGGGTTTGGCACGGTGGATACATTTGCGGATCAGTTCTTTCTGGATCAACGGGATCTGTTCAACCGGTAATTCCACACCCAGATCGCCACGTGCTACCATGATACCATCGCTTTCCAGGATGATATCGCGGATATTCACCAATGCTTCCGGTTTTTCTATCTTGGCAATGATCTTGGTCTTGCTTTTCTTCTCGGCCAGTTTGCTTCTCAGGATCACAATATCCTTTACACTTCTTACAAAACTCAGGGCTACCCAATCACATTCCTGTTCAATAATGAATGCAAGGTCAATCAGGTCTTTTTCCGTAAGTGCGGGTAGTGATATTTTGGTATCCGGCAGGTTCAATCCTTTTTTAGAAGAGAGTATCCCACCCAGGGTTACCATTACTTTTACATCACCATTCTTTTCAATACCGGTAACTTTTACTTCTATCTTACCATCATCGATCATGATGATATTACCCATCACCACATCACCGGCCAGATTAGGATAGGATACGTAGATCTTTTCCAGTGTACCGATGCATTTTTCATTGGTGAAAGTAAGGGTATCACCTGCTTTCACTTCAATACCATTGTTCTCGATCTCACCCACCCGGAGTTTTGGCCCCTGCAGGTCGGCAAGAATGGCAATATTGTAAGGTTCGGTTTTGTTGATGTTACGGATATGCTCAATGATATTGAGTTTATCTTCATGACTGCCATGAGAAAAGTTAAGGCGGAACACATTTACGCCGGCTTTCACCAACTCAAGTAATTTCTCATAAGAATCACAGGCCGGGCCAACCGTGGCAACGATCTTGGTCTTGTGATTCACATGAGCAAGGCCTGCTTCTCTATCCATTTCTCTATGCAGGTATTTATCAAGGTTTTTTGACATTTGGGGTTGGTTATTGATCGTTAGTAAAAATATGTTTATGGTTACCGGGCCAGGATCTTTACGATCTTGAACCAGTCGTCTGAAATTTTTTGTTTGGCCTTCACCGCATTATCCAACGGAGTATAATGCATTTTATTGTTAACAACGCCCACCATCACATTGTTTCGGCCACTGATCAGGCATTCTACGGCATGATAACCCATACGGCTGGCAATTAACCTGTCCAGGCAGGATGGGGAGCCACCACGCTGGATATGTCCCAGTATACAAACCCTTACATCAGCCTGCGGCAGGCGTTTTTTAATGATGGTAGCAATTTCATTACCACCACCAAATTCATCACCCTCGGCCACTACGATCAGGTTAACCAGTTTTTTCCTTTTTTCTTTTTCAGTTAAGGAAGCTACCAGTTCTTCAATATCGGTCTTGGTTTCTGGGATCAGGATATTTTCCGCACCGGTAGCAATACCGCTGTGCAGGGCAATATAACCGGCATCGCGGCCCATTACTTCCACAATAAAAAGACGGTCATGTGCATCCGCTGTATCACGGATCTTATCGATGGCCTCCACAGCGGTGTTCACAGCCGTGTCAAACCCGATAGTGAAATCACTTCCGGCAATATCCTTATCAATGGTACCGGGTAAACCGATACAGGGGATATCAAATTCGTTACTGAATTTCTGGGCACCGCGGAAACTTCCATCCCCGCCAATGATCACCAGGGAATCAATACCTCTTTTTCGCAGGTTCTCATAAGCTTTCTTACGGCCCTCATATTCAAAGAATTCTTTGCTGCGGGCTGTTTTCAATATAGTGCCTCCCCGCTGTATGATATTGGCGACAGAACGTGAGTCCATCTGAAAAATATCATCATCGATCATGCCACTATAGCCCCGCATGATCCCATACATTTCCAGATCGTGATAAAGGCCGGTTCTAACCACGGCCCTGACTGCGGCATTCATACCCGGGGCATCTCCACCGGAAGTAAGTACACCGATCTTTGTTACTTTTTTTGCAGACATTGTTATTAAGCTGTTCTTCTTTAGTGCAATGAAATAGTTCCGGCAATCATGATCGTAAGCAATGTGTATCAACTACACGGAGTTTCAAAAATAAGCATTTGAAAGTAAATGCCAAGTTCTGTTACATGCATTAGTGTTTTTATACAATTGTAAAAAACGATGTATAACTATCATGAATCATGTTTTTTGCTCTGTCAACAGCCTGTTTTCCTTACAGATCAAGGTTTTTTGAGGGTTGTTTCACAATAAAAAAATATATGTGGAATGTGGAAAAACTTTTCTTTTATGAAACTAACTAATGTTAGTGACAGCGTTTTCATCGTCAATAATTTCCCTAAGCCAGTATTTTAACCCGAAAGGCTGTATTCTGAATGATTAAACATGCAGCATAATTCTCTGTTTGAGCGATCAAGATGTAACAATGTGAAACACCTGTAATCGCAGAAAAAATCTAATTTTAGGTATTGACAGGTGCCTGCCCGAATCTTTATACTATGCCTACGCCTTTACAGGACTATTTTGCACAAAGGGTAAAACACCTTTTCGAAACACTGGATGATCTTGCATTGAACAGGGATGAAGCCTCTCTCCATGACTTAAGAGTGGAAATGAAAAAGTGTAAAGCTATGCTCAGGTTTTTAAGGATAGTTTCTGCAAAACAAAAACTTACAAGATCTTCCGAAAAATTATCGGTTGTTTTTCACCGTGCCGGCGATATCAGAGAATACCAGCTGATGCATCAATGGCTGATTAATTCCGGATTGGCAAGCATGGAAACGCGTTATTTTCCAAAAAAAGAAATAGCACGGTTATTGAGCCGTTTTTATCAGGATGCAAAAAAACACAAAAAGATGTTTACAAAAGTGGTTGATGCCATGAAAGAATATATAGAGACCACGAACCAGCAATTAGCCGAACAATATGTGAAATACCAGCGGGCACTGATAAAAAACCATATCCGTTTACAACCGGGCAGCCATAATTGGCATACGCTCAGGAAACTGATCAAACAATGGATCTATGCGGTTAATTGGATAGGAGATGCTGATCGCAAAAAGATTTATACAGAAGTTCAGCAATACGATAAACTGCAGGAAGCCATTGGTTCCTGGCATGATCAGCAGCTGATAAGAGATACACTATCTGAAAAAAAGATCCATTTTTCAGAAAATAATAAACTGCAGAAACTGTTCGGGGAGGCATTACTGAAACTGAACAGATCGATCCGCTACCGCGAAAAAAAGATCGGCAGTCTACTTTATACCATTACTCCCTATAAACAATAACCCATTATTTTATCGGTGATAGAAATACTTCCGCCATCATACACCTGGCACTGCCACCACCATTGGTCTCGATCGTGGTGATATCGGCATGGATCACCGGATTAAAGGATTCGATCTTCTTTAATTGCGTTTCCGTAAGGCTATGATAAGCCTGTGAGGACATCACAATAAAAACCTGTCCCGCTTCATTATTTACCTGCAGCATATTACCTGCAAAACGGTTCATTTGTTCATAGCTGATCTCAATGATTGTTTTGCCGGTCTGCAGAATAGAATTAGTTACCCTGGCTTTCTCTACATTGTCTTTGATGCTTTCGAGACAGATCACCACATATTTATCTGCCACACACATCATCACATTGGTATGATAAACCGGCTGATCATGGATGTCAACCGAGGAAAAAGAGACCGGTGTATAACCGGTGCGGCTGCAGAACTGTTCAAGAAGGTTCCTGTCGGTACGTGGCGAGAGGCAGGCATATGCGATCTTATGGTCCCTGTCAAGCACCATGCTGCCTGTTCCTTCCAGAAACAGTTGCTGTCGTTCGTATTCGGTCAGGTCAATCGTTCTTGCCACACTGAATCTTTTATGGATGGCATCGATCACCGTTTGCTTTCTCTCCAGCCGGCGGTTTTCAGCAAACATAGGGTAGAGGACCAGGGTTCCGTCTTCGTGGAAGGATATCCAGTTATTGGGGAATACAGAATCGGGGGTGTGTGGGTCGGGGCTGTCTTCGATCACCATCACATCAATTCCGTTCTTTTTGAGCGTTTCAATAAATGCTTCAAACTCAGCCAATGCTTTCTCCTGAACAGCCGGATCCGCGGATCTTATCTGAAAAAGATTGTTCACAGCGGTCTCTGTATTAAAATCAAACTTTACCGGTTTGATCATCAATATGTGCGATGTATGCTGCATTTTTGAGTTTTAGAGTAATAGTAATTAGTATATAACTGATTAATGATTGATTTTCTCCCTCCAGAGTGGCATACTCATACAATGGAATCCGCCTCTGGCTCTCGATAATTCTGCGGATGGCATGAGTATCAAAGTATCCTTCATGGTTTCTACACTCACTGTTCCCGACTCCAGTTGTTCCAGTAATTCCTTCACATGAACAATGGAGAATCCGGCATTTTTAAATGCTTCGGAGGTCTTATCGTTTCGGTCATATCCTAAAACAACCCCTTCCTTTAAAGCCAGCAGGTTGCAGGAGTCCGTCCATTGCTCACGGGCATTGTAAGGAAATTCATTGTTGCCGGAGAAAAGAAACCGGATCTCGCCTGTACAGCCCAGGTCGTTCTTGCTGATATCCACCAGCAGGTCTTCCAGGCTTTCAAAAGAAATGGGGTTATCCGGTGAATTTTTATGGAACTGTAAGATCCTGATCTTTTCTTCTTTCTTGATCTCGAGAATACGCTCGATCGCATTCTCATCTTCATGCTTTACGGCTTTGCGTGAAAAATTGCCAAGCATCACCCACACATCTCTTTTTACCTGGGTAAATACTGTGTCGATATGCATATAATCGCGTTTCTTGGGAATACGGATGATCGTTACTTTGTCCATCAGTCCTTTTTCAAACATGATATTCGTGATACGCACAGCCGCTTCAGAAGAAGTTCTTTCGCTTACACCCACCAGCAAATGATTCTCACTTACCACCATAATATCGCCCCCTTCGAGTGTGATCTTACGGTCATCTTCCTCTTTGGGCATTAAAAAACTATGATGTGAATCTGCGAGCTCAATAATATGATCTTTATACCCTGCAAATAAAGGGTGATGGAAGAAGATATACTTGGCCAGTAAAGCTTCCCTCGTACGTGCTTTCTTGGCGGGTTTATTCAGTAACACATGGTCCTTGATCGTGATCCCGATATCCCGTGTGAAAATAAAATTGGGAATAGGGGCAAATAATAATTGTGAATCGTTGGCCGTACCCGAAATAAAAGTCTTGGCCAGTTGTACCGGCGTGTACTGCTGCAATTCATTTTGAGTTTCATAGGTACAACCCTCAATGGCACAAACCGAAGCCACCAGCTTTGAAAGCAGATCCTGATCCTCCAAGACCTCGGCCAGCAGCCATTGCAGTTCCACTACTTTATCCGAGCGGAAAAATTCGGGTTTATCTGGCTTGTAAAAATTACGGTTCGCTTCCTTAGAATCAATAGTGGCCAGTTTTCCCTTGATCTTGACAGGATCAAGAAAATAAAGAAGGATCTTGGTATAATAATCGTATTCGTTTCTGCGAATAGTATCGAGGTGTACAATGTCTTCAAATAGCCAATCCTGCGCTTTGGAAGGAACCACTTTGCCCAGGCCGCTGTCCGGACTATGCACCAGCAAACATTTCAGTGTGCCTATTTCTGAGCCCACAGATAATTTAGTATCCATACAATAGAATTGAATGATCGTTAAGTAAAAAGAAAGGTATGCTAAGCGTTAACAGGACACCACGTCAATGATCGGGCATCGAATTGAGCCCGCGATACATCCAGGCAAAATGAGCGGTAAGAAGGGATATGGTTGAACAATGGTTCATGGTTCTGATACCAAATTACAATTTTCTTTTTAATGGGTCATTACCCTGTAACATTCCCGTGCTGGAGAGAATCTTAAAACGCACAAACATATCCTCACTATACCAGTCTTCCTTCCTTGTTTTCCGGATCACTTCTGCATGTTCCTGCATCTGGTAGGCAAACTGTTTCATGTGTGCCTTGCTTTCCCAGATACTGAAAGTGGCCTGTTTTACCCAGGGAACTTCGCCAATGCCAAGTGAAGTGATAAAACCTTCCGCTCCATTCATCTGATGGGCCACACCCGCTACATTTTTCCAGAAACTACCCAGTTTATTCAAACGGATGGTTGCCCGCGTAAGGATCCCGATCCTTCCTTCATAATCCGTCTGTTTAGGTAATACCCCAAAACATTCTTTCCCATCCCAGGTACCGTGGCCTTCGATGGGCTCGAGTACTAAGGTCCATACTTCGCATCCGAAGAATTTCCACCAACGATGGAGGAAGTCTGTAGTTTGTGGTCTGTGGTCTGTAGTTGAACCAGAGACCACAGACTGCAGACTACAAACCTGCAAAACAGCCCATTGCCGCCAATCCGGTGTTTTATCAAAAGTTCCATTCCTGCCGCAGCCCATAAGTTTCCAGAAAGAGATGTCTTTGTTCAGCCATAGCGGTAAACGAAAAATGGCCATGGATAAAAAGCCTGCCCATCCCATCCATCTGGGGTAGCGTACGGTAGTGAGGGTGCAGATCATATCCGAAAATAATGTGTTTATGTGTATGGCGTATAAAAGAGGTTGGCTGTCAAACAGATTCTGTCTAATTTGCTGTATGAACCTGCTTGTCACCAACATTCATCATCTAATAAATGTTCGTAAGGAAAGCAAATTGCTTCGCGGAAAAGAGCTGGCTGAACTTCCTGTGGTCGGGAATGCTTTTTTGCGGATCGAAAATGGATTGATCAAAGAGTGGGGTAGTATGTCGTCACTAGTAAGTAGTGAGTCGTCAGTGGAAGAACTGATCGATGCCAAAGGTGCCAGCATTTTACCCACCTGGTGCGATAGTCATACTCATCTGGTATTTGCTGCCAGCAGGGAAGATGAATTTGTTGATAAAATAAAGGGGCTTTCATACGCTGATAT
>CBHRAM010000108.1:0-10024 GCA_966076165.1 uncultured Chitinophagaceae bacterium | reverse complement strand
GGGCCTTACCAATACAAGGTAGAATGCATAAGAAACCGCATTGATGAGTACAAGGATATCACCTAACAGTACATCGCTGCCGCTATGGCTGCTGTCCTTTAATAAGATCAGCATAGCCGCACCGCCAATCCCTAATAATAAGCCGGCAAACTTAACCAGCGAGAACCCTTCTCTTAATAACCAGGCAGCAATGAGTGTGATAAAGATGGGTGTTGCCAACGATAATAAAGCACTGTGAATAGGAGTGGTGAGTGAAACGCCTTTGATAAAGAGGATCTGGTTGATCACTACCCCCGTTAACCCGCATAACAGGAAGCGGGGGATATGCCTTCGCTGAATTTTTATTTTGCCGGGTTTGAAAAGGAATAAGCCCCAGAACAGCCCCAGGCTCGCCAGGATCCGGACCACATTCAAAGCAAAGGGATGTATAACCGAAGGGGTAATATATTTGACCACCGCATAATTGCCGCCAAAAATAAAATTAGCACTGAGTACGGCAATATGGGCCTTGGTGTTTTTTGTCATTGATGGGGCAAAGGTAAATGCTATATCGCAAATCGTGAGTGGTGAGTAAAATATAACCGACGAGTACTCACTACTCACTACTCACTACTGAAAGTGATCTCTCCAGCAAACCCGCCAGATCTTCTTTTTGAAAGAACGTTAATTCCGGAACCCTGTATAAAGCATCGCTTGCTTTTGTAAAATCTTCAACGCAATTCAACCGATCCTGCGTGGTGGCAGAACAGATCTTTTTTTCTGTCAGTTTTACGGCCAGGTATTCCTGCTCGGTTTGTCCGGGAGTGGGTATCATGAGCATTTTCTTTTTCAGTGATAACAGTTCCATCACAGATGTATATCCCCCTCGACAGACAATGGTATCGGTTTGTAACAATGCCTGTTGAAGTTCATGACCGGGTAAATGATTCCTTGCTTCCACATTTTCGGGAACGGCAATGGTTTCATTGCTGCCGGGTTTACCCCTGATCAATAAGATATTTCCCTTGATGGAGGAAGCTTCTGTCAGGATCTTTTCTTCCAACATGCTGCGTTGTGGTTCGGGGCCCGAGAGCAAAACGCAATAATCATATTTTTTTACTTCAGGCTGCCATTGAAACCTCGAAAGCAAACTGATATACTGAACAGGAATTTTTGGTAGTTGTACAGGATGCGATAAGATGCCGCCTATGTTCAGGTTGCCTGCCATATCAGGCACCCAGCAACAATTGAACTGATTGATGAAACGGTAATTCACAGCCTGCATTATTTTTTCCATCCACACATAAGGCGCTTTGATGGTAAGCTGGTGGGTAATAAAAATGCAGGGAACTTTTTTTGTGTGCAGTCCAAAACGGTTATCGGAAATAACGAGGTCAATTTTGTGTTCATCAATAACCCGATCCAGCCATCGGTTCTCTGCCCTGATCACTCCATATACCCGGGGCACCTGCGCCAGCAAAGTAAACAGGAACCCCCACTGATTGCGGCTGTAACGGATCCGGTAGCCGGCAAGGGGTATTATCCCTAACCCGGGAAATTCATTTTGTAACAGGCTCGCCTGTGCCCCTTCTGCCCCCAGCACCACTTCATATCCATTGGCTATCAATGCCCTGATAAGAGAAATATCGCGGGTGGCATGACCCAGGCCCCAGTCGAGCGGGGCCACCAATACCTTTTGTATGTTAAAATTGTTTGTCAAAGTGGATAAGCTGTGCCGATTAAACTGTAATGTAGTATTTTAGATTTTCAGATCATGAAACCGAAAATAAACCAAATCATCCTTTTGTTGTTATTGCTCTCTGTAGCAGGGAGCTCCTGTGGAGTTTTTCACAAGAACAAAGGAACTGCTTTCTGCGGCTGCCCCAATAATAAATAAGTAATAAACGGACACTGAATGAATGATTCGAACAGGGACCTGCTGGTATTGTCAAGCACTGACCATCTTACAGAGGAGGAACTGGACCACCAGGTACTGCTGTTAAATAAACTCCTGTATGAGATCGAAACATGGAATACTTTCAGTACCGTAAATGAGATCATCAATATCAATCGCCACAAGATCATCCGCAAACCTCATCTTGTAGAAAAAGAACTCAGGGAAAAGAGGAGTAAGCCTTTTGTATTTACCTGTAATAAGAATTAATGTTTGTTGTAGGGTAAAATAGCCCGTCCATCGTTCAGCGCTTGCTGATCTTATTCATGCTGATATTTCTTTGTAGTGCACATTTAAAACGGCTGATGTCTTTACTTCGACGCATTAAATGTTTGGTCTGCCTTCCCTCCATGCGTTTTCTCCACATGCGAAAACTGGAGGGTTTACTATTTGCCCTCATAAATGCGATCACTTCTTTTTCTGATATGCCGAATTGAAATTCAATAGCCTCAAAAGGTGTCCGGTCTTCCCAGGCCATTTCTATGATGCGGTCTTTGTCTTGGGGGGAGAGCATGGTAGTTAAAAGGGTTAAAATAGTTAAAGAGGTTAAAATGGTTAAATAGGTTAAAACAGTTAGAGGGGTTGAGAGGATTTGGATGTTTTTTGGGCATCAAGTTGTATCAGAAATTGGTTGGCGTTGTGCAGGTGTGCAGTCTGTTTTTCTACCGGCATTTTATCGAAAGTGCCAATCAGCATACCCAATCTTGGATTTTGTAAAAAGAAATTCCGGTGAACGTGCATAAAACGCCAGAACAGCCCATCCCAGATGGGTTGCCAATCACCTTTTTCATAGTCGCTCATCTTCATTAAATAATTACTGCCGCTGATATAAGGCTTGGTGGTCATTAATCCGCCATCGGCAAACTGTGTCATGCCGTAAACATTGGGTACCATCACCCAATCATAAGCATCAATAAATAATTCCATGAACCAACGGTATACTTCGTCCGGATCAAATTCGCACAACAACATAAAATTACCGAGTACCATTAATCGTTCAATGTGATGACAATAGCCTGTTTGTAAAACCTTCCTGATAGTTTGATCAACAGGGGGAATACCGGTGGTTCCATTCCAGAAAGAAGACGGAATTTTTCTGGTGAAATTCCAATAATTAGCAGTTCGTTGTTTACTGCCTTCTCTTTCATAAACAATGCGGATGAATTCGCGCCAGCCCGTTATCTGTCTTACAAATCCTTCGAGTGAATTAAGTGGAATAGTTTTTTGGGCGCCCGCCTCCAATATATTCTGCAACACCTGTTGCGGAGTTAACAATCCAATATTCAGCATAGGAGTTAATGCAGAATGATGCAGCAGGTGTTCATCCTTAACAATCGCATCTTCATAATCACCAAACTTTTGCAGGCGGTTATCAATAAAATCCTTCAGCCAGTTTTCAGCTTCCTTATGGGTGGTTACAAAATACAAGGGGCCTTCCATACTGCCATAATTGCCAGGGAAATGAGTTGACACATATGCACGGGCTTTTGCAATAAATGTGTTTTCATTTGGGAACCTGACAGCCGGAACGGTTTCTTTCTTTGGAAATTTTAACCGGTTCTCTGCATCAAAGGTCCATTTGCCTCCTGATGGTTTTCCATCCGGCTGCAATAAAATATTTCTTTTTTTTCGCTGATGCGTATAAAAATCTGTTTGGAAATAAGTTTTACGTTTATCAAAATAATCTGATACTTCGTTTATCGTATTCAAAAATCCCGGAGAGGCCTCAACAACCAGTTTAATGGAATACCGGGCACAGCTTTTTACCACCCTTTGGTATAACCAATTATCTGCCGGATCTGACATATAAATGGTGGTAACACCTTTGCGGGCCAACGATGCAATGAGATGGCGAACATCGTTGTTCTTATCATGCGTATCTATATAGGTAACGCTATAGGATTCATCACTCAACCATTTCCGGTAATATTGCATAGAAGCCCTGTGCAATACCAGTTTGAGCTTATGAAATACATACTGGCGAAAGAAAAGCCATTCTTCTACCAGATAAACAGGTCTTTCCCTGTTTAATGAGGGGTGTTCTTTAAAAAGCTGGTGCGGAAAAATAAGGGTAATGGCCTGCATGCATTACCCCTAACAATTATTTTACCTGAATGTTGAAACGCTTAGCTAAGTTTTTCCAAAGCTGCTTCCAGTTTACCTAACATTTCAGGGATCTCTTCTTTCTTACTGGTTCCCACACTTAAGCGATACCAGGGACTTTTGCTTCCGCCACCAAATGCAGAGAAAGGAACAACGGCCAGTTTTGCTTCACTTAAGATATAAGAAGTAACATCAGCCTGGGTTTCTAAAAGAGATCCTTCAGCAGTTGTTTTTCCAACAAGGTCTATTTTGATGGTCAGATAAATAGCAGCTTGCGGTGTAACCGAATCTACTGAGTACCCTTTTTGTTTTAATACTATGAAACCCTTGTGGATATTACGTAGTCTTTCTTCTATCTCGGCTTTGAAATGGGTAAGGTATTTAGCGATCGCATCTTTCTGTAATAAATATTTAGCTACCGCTTTCTGTTCGGCCATGGGCGCCCATGCACCTAGATGACTCAATATTGCTTTCATTTTAGCGATCACTGTTTCCGGCCCCAGCGACCAGCCCACACGCACTCCCGTGGCGGCAAATACTTTTGAAATGCCGTCTACAAAAATGGTATAGGCTTTCATCTCAGGCCTGAGTGAAACAGGGTTGTGATGTTCTGTATCGCCGAAAGTTAATGTCCAGTACATCTGGTCAAACATCAGGTATAATTTCTTTTCTTCTTCGCCGCGTTGTTTGTTCTCTTCCAGTATCAGGTCGCAGATCTCTGCTAATGCATTTTTGGTTAAGGTAGTTCCTGTTGGGTTTTGCGGTGTGCAGATACAGATCAGCGTAGCACCTTTGATGTTTTTGGCGATATCATCCGGCGTGGGCATGAAATCATTTTCCGGTTTGCATTCGATCACGCAATGCTCACCATCGGTCATATGTACATAGTGATTGTTATTCCAGGAAGGAACGCCGTAGATCACTTTATCACCATTATCAACGATGGCTTTAAAAATCGTATAGATCAAAGGCCTTCCACCTGATGCGATCTGAATTTCATTCGGCGCATAATCCAATCCTTCCCATTCTTTAATAAACGAGGCGACTGATTTGCGAAGATCCAATACCCCCTCTGCTGCAGGATAACTGGTGTTGCGTTGCTGATAGGATTCAATGATCAGTTGCTCCAGTTCTGCGGGGATCGGAAATACCTGTGGATCAAAATCGCCGATCGTAAAATTGTATATTTTTTCGCCATTGCGGATTCGCTCGCTGATCATGTTTCCGAGTTTCACAATTTCGCTTCCGATAAGGGTGCCGGCAAGATGGCTGAGTTTGGGTTGAGACATACTGGTTATTTTCAGCGGCAAAATTACGTGATTGCACAAAGGCCGTGGTCAAATAATTTTTCGAGTGTTGCGAATATGGCATTCGAATGACAAAAGCCGGCCAATACTAACACTAAGCACTGCCTAATCGTTTGTATCGGGCTAAATAATAGGTAATTTTGTAGCTTTAGTAAAGAAAATAAACAATGAAGAAAAAAGTCCTGATTGTTGATGATGACGGGATGATTATTATCATGCTCACCAAACTCATAAGCCTTTACCCTGCTTTGGAGTTAGTAGGTGTTTGCAAAAGTTGTGCAGAAGCAAAAGCTTTTTTTGAAAAAGAGGTTGTAGATATTGTTTTACTCGATATAGAATTAACAGATGGCCAGGGTTTTGACCTGATCCCATTTATTACAGGCGAACCGTTCATTATTGTTATTACAAGTAATGAAAACTATGCATTCACTGCTTTTGAAATAGGAGCGATTGATTTTCTGAAGAAACCCATCCTTCCCAATCGTTTTAAGATCAGCATTGACAAAGTTTTTGCAAAAGCAGATAAGCATACAACAACAGCACCTGCTGAACAAGACCGGCCTTTCCTTTTTATTAAGAGTGGCAGTAAGATTATTAAAATAGAAATAGACAGGTTGCTTTATGCAGAAGCTTTGCGTGATTATATAAAACTGGTACTAACCCATCAAGAAGGTCATCTGGTTAATTTATCTCTTTCGGAATTATCAAAACGACTTTCCGCTTATGGCTTTATACAGGTGCACCGATCCTATGTGGTGGGTATCCGGCATATTAAGCAGGTGCAGGATGATATCATTTATCTGCAGGATGATCCTGCAACTATTCCTATAGGCAAAACCCATAAACAGGTGATTACTGATTTGTTGAAATAAGCAGTATACACAAAAAATAAGGCCTGCGTATAAACGCGGCCCGTCCCAAAACTAACTGCTATAAAAAATTTCTAGTATAAGTGGATACTGGATTTTATGGTAAAAATGAATAAAAGAAGGGTCGGGGGGCACCCTGTCTCTTATTCTATAATTACGCTGTAAATCTGCAGATTTTGAGAAAAGCATGGCGTAGCTGTTCTGCCAACGCATGGTAATTTTCTTCGAACGGAGAGGTTTTATATGCAAACGGTTCTCATCAGTTTGGGCGATGAATTGCCAAACTGATGAGAACCGTTTAGTTAGATTGCTGATTGACGGGAGTTATTTAATCAATCAACTTACCGTTCAGGCCGCTTTAGCATCGCGACCGGTAAGCTATTCAATCGGTTTATAATCTTTAAACAATTTAACCGGTGTGCTTTCTGCCAGTGTCCGGTATTGTTTCCATTTACCATCAAAGAAACTGTTAGCTTTTTTGAGTACATCAGCTACCATATTCTCTGCATCTACCATTAAACGTTCTTCCTGTGCGCCGGGTACTACTTTTTTCCCCATTACATAAGAGCGGGCTTCTCCCATTACACTGTTCACGGTTACCTGCGGAATATTTCCATAACCCTGTTTATCCTGTGTCTTACCATTTAATTGTTCACGGATAGATTTGATACTGTCCTGCATGGCTTTGCCTGTTTTGCGGAGTGTATCTACCTGTTTCGGATCCATGCCGCTGAAATTGGCTTCTATCTTTTTGATGATATCATCGGCTTCTGTTAAGCGGTCAACCAGGTCAACCAGTTTCAATGAGCTTTTATCAAGCCTTGCTCCGGCTTTGCGTATCGCATCCCTTACTTCTTTGGAAACAGGCGCATTCGGGTCATCGTTCACCACCACCATCATACTATCACTCAGGTCTCTTCCCAAACTAACCACCACTTTGTACGTGCCGGGATCAACCGGTAAACCACCGGGTTCATCTGCTCCGCGTCCACCGCCACCAAACCGGCCACCACCGCCGCCTCCACCACCACGTCCGCCACCGCCGGCCTGGCGAATACCTTTACCTTCCATGCCCCAATAGAAACGGTTATACCCGCTATCGGCTTTGGTACGTAATAAGCGAACCTGCACATTGTTAGCATCAAAGATCCTGACCATTGCGGTATCGGCTAATTTATTCTTGCCTGTATCAGCACTGGTTTTATTCACGAAGAAACTGAGTGGCGCACCGGTTCTCTTGTTCTCACCCTCATAACTTCCCCAGATACTGTATTCAATACCGGCAGCATTTTTTACGTTAGCCTGGTAAGCCTGTGGCGCATCAAATGCTGTTAGTTTTTTTGCAAAGACCTGTCCTTTATTGGCCGCGAGTTTTCTGAGCGGGCGGATATCATCCAGGATCCATAAAGCTCTCCCGAAAGTGGCAATCACCAGATCGGCTTCTCTTTCCTGGATCGCAAGATCATAAGTGGAAACCGAAGGGTATCCGTTTTTGAATTGCTGATATGTAGTTCCGTTATCAAGGCTTACCCATAAACCCTGTTCTGTTCCAACAAAGATGAGGTTGGGTTCTGTGGGATCCTGGATAACACACAATGCATAACCGGTTACTTTTTTCTCATCAACCATTCTGGTCCATGTTTTACCAAAATCGGTAGTACGGAAAATATACGGTTTGAGATCACCGCGACGGTAGTCGTTGGCAATCACAAATGCTTCACCTGCATTATATCTGGAGGCACGGATCTGTGGGATCCATGCACCCAAAGGAAGGCCTGGAATTTTTCCGCGGAAATTGATCCATGTTTTTCCGCCATCGGTCGTTAGTTGCACATTCCCATCATCTGTTCCGGCCCAGATCACACCTTCCTGTTTGGCAGAAGGCTCTATACAGAGAACGGTACAATAATTTTCTGCACCGGTGATATCAATCGAGATCCCGCCATTGGTACTCTGATCGATCTTGGCACTATCGTTCGTAGTAAGATCAGGAGAAATGATCTCCCATGAAGCGCCTTTGTTGGTACTCTTATTTACAAACTGGCTTCCGTAATAGATGGTTGCTTTATGAAAAGGGTCCTGCGCAATGGCTGAGTTCCAGTTAAAACGCTGGCGTGTTTTCATATCGGGTCTTGGCGGGCGGATATTCCATTCCTCACCGGTCTTCATATTATAACGGCTCACACTTCCGCCCTGGCTCATCGAATACACCCAGTTAGGATCTTCCGGATCTGACATCACATCAAAGCCATCACCGCCATTCACGCCCTGCCAGTAAGCATTGCGGATCCCGCTTCTGATCCATACATAAGCGGGCCCATGCCAGCTGCCGTTATCCTGCAAGCCACCCATTACATTATAAGGGATCTGGTTATCGGTATTGATATGATAGAATTGTCCGAGTGGTAATTTTTCATCAAACTGCCAGGTTTTGCCACGGTCATGTGTGATGGCAATACCACCATCGTTCCCGTCAATGATAAAAGAAGGATCGTTGGGATGGATCCACCATGCATGGTGATCGGGGTGTATACCACTGTAAGGGATCACCGTAGTAGGAAAAGTTTTTCCTCCATCCTCACTCATGGTGATCATTTGATTGATATTATACACGCGGTTCTCATTCTTAGGATCCACGGCAATGTCCTGGAAATAAAATGCACGGTTGGTAACCACGGCGGCCTCACTATTCACGAGCTGCCATTTGGCCCCACCATCATCCGACCGGTATAAACCGTTCTTGGTGGCTTCCACCAATGCATAGATCCTGTTGGGTTCACTACGACTGATGGTGATACCGATACGGCCATAATCGCCGGCAGGTAATCCATCTTCCTTACCCAGTTTCTTAAAGGTTTTACCGGCATCATACGTAACATACAAACCACTGCCGCTGCCACCACCTTTCAAACTCCAGGGTGTGCGCTTGTGCTGGTACATGTTTACAATAAGTTTATTGGGATTGGAAGGATCCATCACCATATCACCTACACCGCTTGTGTCGTTGGTATGTAAGATGAGTTTCCAGCTTTCGCCACCATCGGTTGTTTTATATAAACCTCTTTCTGCATGTTCAATAAAAGGGTTGCCCATTACACCCGCATATACGATATCAGGATTATTGGGATCAACAATGATGCGGTGGATATTCCGGGTTTTCTGCAGGCCCATACATTTCCAGGTTTTACCACCATCGAGGCTTTTGTAAATGCCCTCGCCCAGGCTAACGGAGTTACGCGGGTTGCCTTCGCCTGTTCCGGCCCAAACCACACTGGGGTTGCTTTGCGTGATGGCAATTGAACCTATATTCTGGATAGGTTGCTCATCAAACATCGGTGTCCAGCTGGCACCGCCATTTACGGTTTTCCATACCCCGCCACTGGCGGTACCCAGGAAAATCTGTTCAGGATTATTCCATACGGCATCAATGGCTGTAACACGGCCACTCATACCGGCAGGGCCGATATTGCGGGGTTTCATGCTCTTGAATTGCTTGGAAAGGTCAACCTGCTGACTGAATGCGCTCAACGATACAATGAGTACCGCAGCGGATAATAAGGCTCTTCTCATAGAATAGTTAGTTTTCGGTATTGGAAATTCTGAAATAAATATCCAACCACCAAAAGAGTTTACCCCTCTGTCCTGCCTCGCGGACATCTCCCCTAATAGGGGAGAGATATTTTTGCGAAGCAAAAAAATAAAAATCCCCTCCCCCTGCCAGGGGGAGGCCGGGAGGGGGTATATTTAGTTTTTAACTGAGTAAACTTGCCCAACCTATCTCTCAAATATTTCAAAGGTTCCCCCCTGCAAAC
>CBHRAM010000107.1:0-10046 GCA_966076165.1 uncultured Chitinophagaceae bacterium | reverse complement strand
ACAAAACAAAACCATGCACAGAGTCGCTTTCAAAATGCAGTTGCACAAAGGATGTGAAGAAGAGTATCGCCGCAGGCATGACAGTTTGTGGCCCGATCTGGAAGATCTGCTTTATGAAACCGGTATCCGCGAATATTCCATCTTTCTGGATGAGCCCACAGGATCCCTGTTTGGTGTGTTGAAGATCAGTGATACAATGAAGCTGGATGAACTGCCTGCCCATCCTGTGATGCAGAAATGGTGGGCTTATATGAAAGATATTATGGAAAGTAATCCGGATAATTCACCGGTAAGTATACCGTTGCGTGAAGTATTCTATTTACCTTAAATGACCGGAATAAAACGATTGAACATGCTGATTGAAAAGAAAACGCTGGCAGAACATAACGATAGTTTGTTATCGCAGCACACACGCCGTTTCGCTTATACTGCTGAAACTGTTTCCAATGTAAAAGAGATCATTACCAAACTGAAAGATTTTCAGATCGCCATACCCTCATGGGCATTGGGTACCGGCGGTACCCGCTTTGGAAGATTTGGCGGAGGGGGAGAACCCCGTTCTTTAGAAGAGAAGATGGAAGATGTAGGATTGCTTCATCAATTGAACAGATCAAGTGGTGCGATCTCTCTGCATATTCCATGGGATATACCCTCTGATGCAGCAAAGATCCGCTCACTGGCGGCGCAATATGATCTGCGTTTTGATGCGGTGAATTCCAATACATTTCAGGACCAGCCGGGTCAGGCCCATAGTTATAAGTTTGGGTCTTTACAGCATGTAGACAAACAGGTCCGTAAACAGGCAGTTGATCATAATATTGAAGTGATTAAACACGGTATTGAACTGGGCTCAAAATCACTGACCGTATGGCTTTCAGATGGTTCCTGTTTTCCCGGACAATTGAATTTCAGAAAAGCATTTGAAAATACATTGGCAGGGTTACGGGAAATTTATGCAGCATTACCGTCCGATTGGAAAGTGTTTGTGGAGTATAAAGCTTTCGAACCTAATTTCTATTCCATGACAGTGGGCGATTGGGGACAATCTTATTTATATGCAAACAAATTGGGAGATCAAGCCTATACACTGGTAGATCTCGGACACCATTTGCCCAACGCAAATATCCAGCAGATCGTTGCCTTGTTACTGAACGAGAAAAAACTGGGTGGCTTCCATTTTAATGACAGTAAGTATGGAGATGATGATCTGACCGTGGGTAGTATTGACCCCTATCAGTTGTTCCTCATCTTTAATGAGCTGGTAGAAGGAATGGATGCACGCAATATGAACCATGCCAATGATCTTGGCTGGATGATCGATGCTTCACACAATGTAAAAGATCCACTGGAAGACCTGATCCAGAGTGTAGAAGCCATCAAGATTGCTTACACACAGGCCCTGTTGGTAGATACCAAGGCTTTGGTACAGGCACAGGAAAATAATGATGTGGTAAAAGCGCAGGAAATACTGCAACAGGCTTATCGCACAGATGTAAGACCTATTGTTGCAGAAGCCCGCCTGCAGGCAGGAGCGGCTATTGATCCGCTGCAATTATTCAGAAAAGAAAAAGTAAGAGAGCAATTGGTGAAAGTGAGAGGGGAGAAGACGGTGGCAACAGGATTGTAACCCCCAACCCCCTGAAAGGGGGATAAAGAAATAGTTTCCCCTCCTCGCTTGCGAGGAGGGGTGCTCGAGCGGCTTAGCGAAGAGCGGGGTGGTGAAGAAGCATGAAACTAAACGTATATTCACTTTAAATCCCTTATGGGATATGGTTTATGAAACCCATTCCTGTTATTGCCATATTTGATGTTGGGAAAACGAATAAGAAATTCTTTCTGTTCAATGAACAGTACCAGATCGTATTGGAACGTTCTGCAAAGTTTGCAGAAACAAAGGATGAAGATGGTTTTCCCTGTGATGATGTACAGGCTATTCGCGAATGGGTTCATAGGGGTATCAAAGAAGTGATGAACCTGCAGCAGTTTACAGTAAAAGCCTTTAACTTTTCCGCTTACGGTGCCAGCTTTGTGCATATTGACAGTAAAGGCGAACCGGTTACTCCTCTCTACAATTATCTGAAACCTTACCCGGCGGAACTGCAACAAAAATTTTATGAACAGTATGGAGGGGAGACCGGATTTTCGGTGCTTACTGCTTCGCCCGTATTGGGCAATCTGAATTCAGGTATACAATTGTATTGGCTTAAGAATGCGAAAGAGGCGTTTTATCAACGTATTCAGTATTCACTACATCTTCCCCAATACATCAGTTACCTGGTGACGGGAAAAAAATATTCTGAAATAACCAGCATTGGTTGTCATACAGGACTGTGGGATTTTACAAAGAACAGCTATCACGACTGGGTGAATACGGAAGCCATAGTGCAAAAACTACCTGAAATATACCCTTCCGATGAAGTAACTGAAGTGAAGTTGACTGGTAAAATGGTAAAAGCCGGCCCAGGCTTACATGATAGTTCTTCGGCATTGATCCCTTATCTCGCCGGATTTAAAGAACCTTTTATCCTGATCTCAACAGGAACCTGGTGTATCAGTTTTAATCCTTTTAATGAGGAACCCCTGACTACAAAAGAATTGAAACAGGATTGTCTGAGTTATTTAACGTACCAGCGCAAACCCGTGAAAGCTTCCCGTTTGTTTGCCGGCAATGAACATGAACAGGAAGTGAAGCGGCTGGCCAAACATTTCAAAGTGCCGGTTGATGAATACAAAAAAGTGGTATTTGTTCCCGCTTATTTTAAGAAAATAAAAAGAACCGTAGACGCGGGAACAGCTTTTTCTCAAAAGGCATTGACGGGCTTTTCCAATTATGCAGAAGCGTACCATCAATTGATGTATGATATCATGCAGCAACAAAAAGCGGCCACTTCATTGGTGCTGGGGAAGGCAAAAGTGACAAGGATCTTTGTAGATGGAGGTTTCGCACAAAACCCTGTATATATGTACATGCTGGCTGCTGCTTTCCCCGGCAAAGAAGTATTTGCGGCATCTGTTTCGCAGGCATCTGCTATTGGTGCTGCACTGGCCATACACAAACACTGGAACACACAGCCTTTGCCCGGTAATCTTGTGGAATTGAAATATTATGCTGTCACTAAATAATCGTTTCAGTATGAAATTGCTTTCACTGATCATAACCGCAACTTTTTCTTCTTTTTTTCTTTCTGCCCAAACGCCGCTTCGTTTTTATTTTGGAAAAGGTGTAACAGATCCTTCCTATATATCCGTTGGGGCAGAAAAATCATTCGATTACCAAAGCGGTTATGGTTTTTCGCAGGGATCTGTTGTCAGAACCGTTGTAAGAAAAGGAAAAGATCCGCTGACCAATACCTTTGTTACTTCTGATCGCCCCTTCTATTTTTCAGTGAAATTAC
The DNA here is from genome assembly GCA_966076165.1 of uncultured Chitinophagaceae bacterium. Classification (GTDB taxonomy): domain Bacteria; phylum Bacteroidota; class Bacteroidia; order Chitinophagales; family Chitinophagaceae; genus Sediminibacterium. The sequence goes on along the minus strand of CBHRAM010000107.1, from coordinate 6,651 downwards.
CCGATGGAAATTACGATGTGAAACTGGTATTGGGCGATGGAGAAGGAAGTTCTGCCACAACGGTGCGGGCTGAGAACCGGCGATTATTTCTTTCGCACATCACCACAAAAAAATCTGAATTCACCACAAGATCTTTTACTATTCATATTCGCGACAGTTTGATCCGCGACGTGAATGGAAATGTTACTGGAAGAGTCCGGCTTAAACCGCGAGAATCAGGTTATCTGCATTGGGATAATATGCTCACCCTTGAATTCAGCGACTCCTTACCGAAACTCTGTTCCATAGAGATAACACCCAATAGCCACGCTACAACTGTTTTTCTCGCAGGTAATTCAACCGTTGTAGATCAGGATAAAGAACCCTGGGCGGCATGGGGGCAGATGTTCCCTTCCTTTTTTGAGCCGGGAAATATTGCCATCGCTAACTATGCAGAATCCGGAGAAACCTTAAAAGCATTTAAGGGGGAGAAGCGTTTTGAAAAAATAATGAGTCTGGCTAAACCCGGCGATTATCTGTTTATTGAGTTTGCCCATAACGACCAGAAACCCGGAAGCACTTATTTAGATCCCTTTACTACTTATCAATCAACTTTGCAGGAATGGATCGCTGAAGCAAAGAAAAAAAATATCATCCCGGTGCTGGTTACATCTATGCATCGAAGAAATTTTGATTCATCTGCACATATCATCAATACCTTATCTGATTACCCCGAAGCCATGCGGCAGGTAGCTAAAGAACAAAACGTGGCTTTGATAGATCTGAATGCGATGAGCAAGGTATTATACGAAACCTGGGGACCGGTGAATTCGGTCAAGGCATTTGTGCATTACCCGGCACATAGTTTTCCCGGACAGGATCTTGAATTAAAGGACAATACACATTTCAATACGTATGGTGCCTATGAGATTGCCCGATGTGTTTTGCAGGGACTTATAGAAACGCGGCTACCGATCGTAAAACAGATCAAAAAAGATATCTCCTCTTTTGATCCGTCCAGACCTGATCCTTTTGAAAAATGGTATTGGCCCTTGAGTCCGCTGGTGATTTCCCAGAAACCAGATGGAAACTAAGTATCAGGATGCCGCAGGATGGATCAGCAGGTAATTATTGGTTATTTTATGAGTTGCCGGTTGCTGTCAGTCCTCAAAAGTATTCTCTTTTGTTCCCACCAGTATCAAGGCATTGTATCTTATGCGTAGACGGGAATTCATAGACAAATTATCCATCTTATCATTGGGGGCCTGTATCCCGTCTTTGAGTCATGCATTTTATTTTAATGATGAATCGGATTTTGCCAGACATCTCAAACCTGTTGGCCGGGCGTTGGAACTGGAGGGGTATTATGTTTGGTGTAACAGCCCGATAGAAGCGGAGGATGGAAAAACGCATGTGTTCTTTTCCAGGTGGAATGCCAAAAAAGGAATGGGGGGGTGGATCAATGGATGCGAGATCGTTCATGCAATTGCCGATTCTCCGGAAGGGCCTTATGAAATTTTAGAAACTGTTTTACAACCGCGCCCCGGCTTTTGGGATGCCACTACCTGTCATAATCCATCCATCAGAAAAGTAGACGGACAGTATTGCTTGTTTTATATGGGCAATTCCAATGGAAAAACAAACACCAAACGGATTGGTATGGCAACGGCCCCAACACTGAATGGCCCATGGAAGCGTCCAGATCAACCCTTGCTGGAAGCAGGTGAAACAGGTGCATGGGATGACCATTGTACCACCAACCCTGCATTTATCAAACATCCTAATGGACAATACTGGCTGTATTATAAATCATGGAACACAAAGGATTACGAAACAGATCCCGGCCCTATTAAAGGCAACCGTAAATATGGATTGGCTATCGCCGATAAGCTGGAAGGCCCTTATCGTAAACATCCACGTAATCCACTGATCGATTTTTCTTCTAAAGGAAATAATTGCCAGCTTGAAGATGCTTTTGTATGGATGGAGAAAAAGAAATTCAAAATGATCGCGCGGGATATGGGTGTGTTCAATCACGAAAATGGAATATTGATGGAATCGAAGGACGGAATTGTATGGAGTGAACCTAAGATCGCTTATTATTCAGCCGATAAATACATACAGCAGCCACCTGCACCTTCGCACCTGAAAAAATACGGCCGTTTTGAAAGGCCGCAGATCTTATTCAGAAACGGTAAACCGGCGTATCTGTTTACCACTTCACAAGGCGGAAAATATATGACAGCTTCTTCTTTTATTTTCAAAATAGTATAACCCCATCCCATGCTAGCAAGATCCCTTCCTTTAATGGCAATTGTTTTTTTGAGTGCTGTTCTGCAATTGAATGCACAACAGTTATTAGAAACCGGCGGCAAACCCATGCCCGATGAGTGGATAGATAAAGATACCCATCACAAAGTGGTTCGTCTTACCCGCATAGAAGGCAGCAGTATGAGTTTCTATTTTCATAATAACCCGTTTGTAGATAATCAAATGGTGTTTTACAACAGTAGTAAAGAGAAAGCCGGAGAAGTAACGGACATGAAAAAACAGGAAACCTATAACCTGAACGTAAAAGACAAACAATTGTATACTGTTGATCTGAAAACCTTTGCTGTTAAGCGTTTAACGAATCAATCCACCCCTATGAACGGAGAGATCGTTTCGGCTAAAAGAAGGGAAGTGTTTTACCAGGTAAAAGACAGTGTATTTTCTGTAAGTGTGGATGGTGGAAAGGAAAAACTGGTATTTGTTTTTCCGGCCGATTTTAAAGGAGATATTACCACGGTAAATGCCGATGGTACTTTATTGGGCGGTGCCAAGGGCAGTGATGCAGAAAAAGAGATCTATAAGAAGTTTCCCGCCAAAGGAGATTTTTTTGCGAGGATATATGAAGCAAAATTACCGCGGACCTTATTCACCATTGATCTTGCAAAAGGTAAATTGAACAAAGTATTTACTGACAGTGCCTGGCTGAACCATGTTCAGTTTTCATCAACCGATCCATCTTTGCTGATGTTTTGTCATGAAGGCCCCTGGCATTTTGTTGACAGGATCTGGACCATTAACCTGAATACCAAAAAAGTAACCCTGGTGCATAAGCGAACCATGAATATGGAAATTGCAGGGCATGAATGGTTTGGCGCCAGTGGGAAAACCATCTGGTATGATCTTCAATTACCACGTGGAGAAAACTTTTTCGTGGGAGGAACAGATCTGGCCACCGGTAAAGAAGTTAAATATAAGGTGGAAAGAAATGACTGGTCTGTTCATTACACCAGTTCTCCTGATGAAAAGACCTTTGCCGGAGATGGGGGCGATCCCGGTGCTGTGGCGAAAGCAAAAGACGGGCAATGGATCAACCTGTTCACACCCAAGGGTGATGCTTTGCAGGCTGAAAAACTGGTCAATATGAAATACCACAAATACAAACTGGAACCGAATGTTCATTTTAGTCCGGATGCCAAATGGATAATCTTCCGTGCTAACTTTGAAGGAGTAGAGAATTCTTATGCGGTAGAGATCAAAAAAACAAAATAACGGTTCAGTTATTAACTATATACTATCATGAAGAAATTATTACTGCCATTTTCATTCCTGCTCATTATAACTGCCGGCGCACAAGTGCCATGGCCAACCATTACACAAACGGCTAAACCCTGGACAAGATGGTGGTGGGAAGGCAGCGCCGTTAATAAAAAAGATCTCACAACTGCCATGCAGAAATACCAGCAGGCGGGCCTGGGTGGATTGGAGATCACACCTATCTATGGGGTAAAAGGGCATGAAGCTGAGTTCATCGATTTTTTATCTCCTAAGTGGATGGAGATGTTGCAGCATACTTTATCAGAAGGAAAACGACTGGAACTAGGTATCGATCTGGCCAACGCAACCGGCTGGCCTTTTGGTGGCCCATGGGTAACACCGGCAGATGCCTGTAAGAATGCGAATATCAAAACCTATATCGTAAAAGGTGGTGAACAGGTTACAGAGTTGATCCGTTTTACACAGCAACCATTATACAGATCGGAGAGTAAGGCCAAAGTGGATTGGAAAGACCTGAGTTATCCGATAGCTACAAATAAAAATTTACAGTCATACGCATTTGACCAGGTACGTTTTGAAATGACTTTGAAACCCAATACCATTGTTGCGTATGGTGAAAAGGGGGAGGTATTGGATATCACGAATAAAGTGGATGAAGCCGGAAAGCTTAACTGGACAGCACCTGCGGGTAACTGGAAAGTGTTGGCTTTGTTTATCGGTTTTCATGGAAAGATGGTGGAAAGAGCAGCACCGGGTGGGGAAGGAGATGTGATCGATCATTTTAATGCCACTGCTTTAAAACATTACCTGAATCGATTTGATAGCGCATTCAAAGGAAAAGATCTTTCCGGGATCCGTTCTTTTTTTAATGACAGTTATGAAGTGGATGATGCACGCGGACAAAGCAACTGGACCCCGGACCTGCTTAATGAGTTCAAACTCAGAAGGGGATATGATCTCAAAGAATACCTGCCGCAATTATTTGCCAGAGATAGTTCTGAGCTAGGCAGGAGGTTGATGGCCGATTACCGTCAAACGATCTCAGATCTCTTACTGGATAATTTCACCAAACCCTGGCAGCATTGGGCCACAGGAAAAAATAAAAAGATCAGGAACCAGTCGCATGGTTCACCGGCCAATATTCTTGATCTGTATGCGGTGGTAGATATTCCGGAGACAGAAGGTGCAGATATCCTTCGTTTCAAATTTGCCACTTCTACAGCACATGTAACGGGAAAACCATTGGCTTCTTCAGAAACAGCTACCTGGCTGAATGAACATTTCCAATCTTCTTTGGGCGATGTGAAACAAACCGTTGATAAATATTTTGTGGGTGGTGTGAATCATGTGTTCTGGCATGGCACCAATTATTCACCACAGGATGAACCCTGGCCGGGATGGCTGTTCTATGCAGCTGTTCATTTTACTCCGGCCAATCCTTTCTGGAAAGATTTCAGTACCCTGAATAATTATGTGGCACGTTGCCAGAGCTTTTTACAAAAAGGGAAACCGGATAATGATGTACTCCTGTATTTTCCATTCAACGACAGGATAGCAGAACCCGGCCGCGATCTCTTACTGCATTTTGACGGGATGGAAGGATTTGATAAAACGATCTTTAAAAGCAGCGCTGAATGGTTATTGAATAAAGGCTATGCTTTTGACCTCATCTCAGACAAACAGGTTCAGGCTATAAAAGGCAACGACAATCTGTTACAAACAGGGGGTGTAAATTATCGCACCATTGTTTTAACGGATGTGAAATTTATTCCGCTGGAAACCATGGTTCAATTACGTAAACTGGCAGAGCAGGGAGCTTCTGTTGTTTTCTATAAACACCTGCCGAAGGATGTGCCAGGATTGGCCGATCTTCAAAAAAGACAGGCATTGTTTACTGCACTCAGTTCTGATCTGTCATTTACCACTTTACCCGGATCGGGTGTTCAAAAAGCAGTTGTGGGTAAAGGCGCTTTCTTAACCGGAGATGATCTGGAACAATTATTAGCCGCTGCAAAGACCAACCGGGAAACCATGGTGGATCAGGGCCTGCAATATGCGAGGCGCAGTTATACAGGCGGACATTATTATTTCATTTCCAACCCTTCCAAAACCAATATTGATGGATGGGTGGATCTGCAGATCAAAGAAAAAAATATCCTTGTGTTTGATCCAATGACACTGGCAGCAGGTAATGCCAAAACAAGGATAGAAAACGGATCGGTACAGGTATACCTGCAGTTGGCAGCGGGAGCCAGTTGTATCCTGCAATCTTCAGCCATAGCAGTCAAATCAAAAGGGTATCCTTACTATGAGAAAAGTGGAGTAGTGCAGACGATCACCGGTAAATGGTCATTGCAGTTTGTATCCGGTGGCCCGGTATTACCTGCCAAAAAAGAGATAGATGCATTAGGCTCATGGACAGAATTACCGGGTGATGATGTTAAGAATTTCAGTGGTACGGCACAATACAGTATTCATTTTACCAAACCTTCTGTTGTATCAACCAATTACCTTCTCGATCTGGGTGACGTACAGGAAACTGCTGAGATCATTCTGAATGGTAAAAAGATGATCACACTGATCGGTCCTTCTTTCCAAACCATTATTCCTGCATCAGCATTAAAAGAAGATAATGTATTGCAGGTCAATATCACCAACGGAATGCCTAACCGTATTGCCGATCTGGAAAGAAGGGGTGTTGTGTGGAAGAAATTCTATAACACCAATTTCCCATCCCGGCTACCGCAAAACAGGGGAGCAGATGGCATATTCACGGCAGCAAAATGGCAACCCAAACCGGCGGGTTTATTAGGTCCGGTTACCATACAGGCTGTTAAGTAATCGTTATTCGGAAAAGATAGAGGAATGCTGTATCTTAATTTCTCACTCATTCATTTCTGATAGAACCATACACCATGGAACCGATTGTATCTACGATAACGATAACTCCCCGGGAAATGCGGGAATGCTTTACGGCTATTTTGCGTAAGGAAGGATTTTCAGAAGAGAGGGCCGTTCAGTGTGCAACCATCTTTACTGAGAATAGTATCGATGGTGTGTATACGCATGGTGTAAACCGTTTCCCAAGATTTGTTAGATACGTACGTGATGGTTTTGTAAAACCGG
>CBHRAM010000106.1:0-10081 GCA_966076165.1 uncultured Chitinophagaceae bacterium | reverse complement strand
TATATTTAGTTTTTAACTCAGTAAACTTGCCCAACCTATCTCTCAAATATTTCAAAGGTTCCCCCCTGCAAACGGGGATCTATGCGGCTGTGGCTGCTTTTTTAACCTATACCATGATCTTCGGGTTCAGGAAATCCTATACGGTCTGCACATTTGACGGGATGCGTTATTTTGGGTTGAACTACAAAACGATCCTTGTATTAAGCCAGATGATCGGTTACCTGATGGCGAAATTTTACGGGATCAAATTTATTTCAGAACTCAAACGGCTGGGGCGGTATAAGATCATTCTTTTATTAGTGGGTATTGCCTGGGCAGCATGGTTCTTTTTTGCGATCATTCCGGCACCGTATAATGCAGTATTCCTTTTTATCAATGGGTTTCCATTGGGTATGTTATGGGGAGTGGTGTTCTCTTATGTTGAAGGAAGAAGAAGTACCGATTTTATCGGTGCCTCACTGGCTGTGAGTTTTATTTTTTCTTCAGGATTCGTGAAATCAGTAGGGGGATGGTTATTGCTTGAATTTCATTTATCGGAATTCTGGGTGCCGTTTGCAACGGGGATGGTTTTTGTATTGCCGTTGTTGTTTTTTGTTTACCTGATCGAAAAGATCCCACCACCCGATGAAGCAGATATTGCTTCACGGATGAACAGAACACCTATGTTGGCAGAAGACAGAAAAAAACTGATCCGCAGTTTATTACCCGGGTTGGCTGCCTGTATTTTCATCTATGGTTTTGCAACCATCTTCCGCGATATCCGTGATAATTTCAGTGCCGATATGTGGAAGGAAATGGGTTATCTGAACCAACCCGCTATCTTTTCAAAAACAGAAACACCGATCACTTTAATTGTATTGGTATTGATCGGCAGTATGGTGCTGATCAAAAACAGTTACAAGGCATTGATGCTGGCACACCTGTTCATTGCCATCGGTTTTGCCTTATCCGGGATCTGCACTTATTTTTTCGTGAACAAACAATTGGATCCTGTTTGGTGGATGACGGCAGTGGGATTGGGATTGTACATGGTATACATTCCCTTTAATTCTGTTTTCTTTGAAAGGCTGATCGCTACATTCCGTTTTACGGGTAATGTAGGCTTTCTGATCTATCTCGCCGATTCGTTCGGTTATCTGGGTAGTGTGAGTGTATTATTGAGCAAGGAGATATTCAAAGTAAAACTCAACTGGGTAGATTTCTTTTCGAATAGTGTGATGGTGCTTTCTGTGGTAGGTGTATTGATCACTTTTTTCTCTGCATATTATTTTGCAAAGAAGCGACGAACTGCCTAGCGAAACCTAGCGCCCTTGCGTCTTAGCGGTTAAAGGGATTTACCGCAAAGTCGCAAGGACGCGAAGGGACGCGAAGATTTTATTGACCGGATTTTTTCTCATCCTCATATTTCTTCTCTGCTTCTTTCGCTTTTTCAAAATCCAGCACAACACCATTGATGCAATAACGCAAACCGGTAGGTTTGGGCCCATCATCAAATACATGCCCTAAATGCGATTTGCACCTGCCGCATTCAACTTCGGTTCTGGTCATGCCATGCGAGTTATCGGGTAAATAAATAATGGAACCCTTGCTGATCGGTTCATAAAAACTTGGCCATCCGCAACCGCTTTCAAATTTGGTATCACTTTTAAATAAGGCATTACCACAAACTGCACAGTAATAGGTGCCTACATCTTTCAATGTTTCAAATTTGCTGGAATAAGGGCGCTCCGTTCCTTTTTGCCTGGCTACATAATATACTTCAGGAGAGAGGATATTTTTCCAGTCTTCCTCTTTCATTACCACTTTGCTGCTGTCGGTTCTTGAATAAGCCGGGTTCTTCTTTTCGTTACTCATTTTTTCTGTATGGTTTTTACTGTTTTCATTGTTACAACCCTGCAGGATCGATAAAACCAGGAGGGCAAAGCTGATATATTTCACATTAATTATTTTCATATTCATTAAAATTACCTGAAATTATCAGTGAAATTCTTTGTTATCAGGACGCGATTTGCCCTTTTTCCTTACAATTAACTCTTTTCAAAGGTTTTCGAGTAGTGTTAAATGTTTTTTAAAGTCAAGGCCTTATCTTTGTTCTTCACTTAAGGTTAGCAAGTACATGTTTAATATTATTCTGTTTGGCCCCCCCGGCAGCGGGAAAGGTACGCAAAGCGAAAAACTCATTGCAACTTACGGACTGAAACATTTATCTACAGGCGACCTTTTACGTAGTGAGATCTCCCAACAAACTCCTTTAGGCTTAGAAGCCAAAAGCATTATGGACCGCGGACAGCTGGTGCCTGATGAAGTGGTGGTGGGCATGATCAGCTCTGCTCTCGAATCCAATCCGCAGGCCAAGGGGTTTTTATTTGACGGATTCCCCAGAACCGTGGCGCAGAGCGAGGCTCTGGATAAATTATTAAGCCTTAAGAATACAGAAATAGGTGTAGTACTGGCGTTGGAAGTGGGAGAGGAAGAACTGGTAAGCCGTTTATTGAACAGGGGCCTGACCAGCGGAAGAAGTGATGATACCAATGAATCGGTGATCAGGGCGCGGATTACAGAATATAAAAATAAAACGAGCGTAGTAGCCGATTACTACAGCCGCTTCAATAAAGTAGTGCATGTACCGGGTGAAGGCACCGTGGATGAAATATTTTCCGGCCTTTGCAGCGAAATCGATAAGCGGATGTCTTTATAACAGAGAAGTTTTTACAACCAACAACCAACTGCGAATCCCGTCATACCAATGGCGGGATTTTTTTATCGGTCGGGGCGCTGAAGCGACCTGAACGATAAAAACTAAACGTTCCAACTTCAACAATTAATATCCTCTATTCGATATTCCTGATTCCCTCCCCCCTTACCTTTAACTAACAATTGCAAGCCATGATAGATAATAAAGTAGTTTTTCTTCAGCAGGAATATATCCCCCTCTTACATAAATTAAAGCCGGGTCAGAAAGGGATCTGGGGTAAGATGGACGGCCAGCAAATGGTGGAGCATATGCGTGATGTGTTTAAACTGGCCAATGGAAAAATAGTATTACCGCTGATGAATACCGATCCCGAAAAACTGGCCAAGGCAAGGGATTTTATCATGTCGAATGATCCGTTCAAAGAAAATACCCGGGTACCGGTGATGCCGGAAGACCCCCGGGCACATAAATACGCCAGCCTGGAAGAAGCCATTGCTAAACTGGAGCCCGAACTGCATGATGTGTTTACTGTATATGCAACAAACCCTGCTAAAACACTGATGCACCCGATGTTTGGCGAACTGGATTATGAACAGCAGATCCATTATTTATACAAACATGCCCAACACCATTTGCGCCAGTTTGGGTTGATCCATTAAAATTTCCCCAACACATTTTTCAAACCTACCAATCGTTAGCTTTGTTGCTACACTAAACGATTGACATGTCAACAACAGATAACTATATCCTTGGCCGCTGGATCACAGGAGATGGGGATGGGCAGGCTTTATACAATGCCGTAACCGGTAAGGTTATTTCAAAAGCATCTACCAAAGGTTTGGATTTTGCGTCCATTCTCGACTATGCCCGTACCAAGGGAAATCCTGCATTACGCAAAATGAGTTTTCATGAAAGGGGATTGATGTTGCGTGCCCTGGCCATTCATCTTCGTGAACACCTCGATGAATTTTATCGCGTGAGTTACCAGACCGGCGCCACCAAAGCCGATAGCTGGGTAGATATTGAAGGAGGGATCGGTAATTTATTTTCTTATGCATCGCTACGCAGAAAGTTTCCGGATACTTCTTATTGCCTGGATGGTGAACATCATCAACTCGGCAAAGCCAATACGTTTATGGGCCACCATTTACTGATCCCGAAAGAAGGGGTGGCGGTGCACATCAATGCATTCAATTTTCCTGTATGGGGTATGCTGGAAAAAATAGCCGTGAATTTACTGGCGGGCATGCCTGCTGTGGTAAAACCAGCAACTGTAACTTCTTATTTAACCGAAGCTGTAGTAAAACAGATTGCCGCATCCGGTATCTTACCCGATGGCGCTTTGCAATTGATCTGTGGCAGTGCCGGTGACATGCTTAATCATGTGGGTTCTCAGGATGTGGTAACATTTACAGGCTCTGCTTCCACAGGACTGATGCTCAAATCGGGCAAAAAGATCCTGGAAGAAAATGTTCCCTTTACCATGGAAGCCGATTCGCTCAACTGTATTGTTTTGGGTGAAGATGTTACACCGGGGATGCCTGAGTGGGACCTCTTTATCAAAGAAGTGCGGAAAGAGATGACCACCAAATGCGGACAAAAATGTACCGCCATCAGAAGGATCTTTGTTCCGCAAAATAAAATAGAAGATGTGCAAATAGCTTTAGGAAAAGCACTGGCACAAACGGTTATCGGTAACCCATTGAATGAAAAAGTAAGAATGGGTTCCTTAGCCGGAGAAACGCAACGTAAAGAAGTAAAAGAACAGGTGCAGAAGTTATTGGCTTCCTCACAAATTATTTACGGTTCATTGGATAGTGTGGAAGTAATTGATGCAGATGCAGGAACAGGTGCATTTATGAGTCCGTTGTTATTGTTGAATGAACACCCTTTCACCGGCAAAGAAGTGCATGAGGTGGAAGCTTTTGGCCCCGTATCTACCCTAATGCCTTATACATCGATGGAAGAAGCGATCGCATTGGCTAAGATGGGGAAAGGCTCTTTGGTAAGTTCTATTGTAACGGCAGATCAACACATTGCCAAAGAATATGTATTGGGTGCCGGTATGTACCATGGCAGGATCCTGATCCTGAATGAACAGTGTGCCAAAGAAAATACGGGACATGGATCTCCCCTGCCTTTATTAGTGCATGGAGGTCCTGGCCGCGCTGGGGGTGGAGAAGAGATGGGAGGGATACGTGGCGTGAAACATTATATGCAAAGGGTTGCGATACAGGGTTCACCGGATATGATCACGGCAGTGAGTAATGTGTACCAGCCCGGTGCAAAGGGAAATACAGATACGATCCATCCTTTCAAAAAATATTTTGAAGAACTGGTGATAGGAGATCAACTTGTAACGGAAAAAAGATTGATCACTTCAGAAGATATTGACAGGTTTGCCGATCTGAGTGGCGATCATTTCTATGCACATCTTACCGAAACTGATTTTAACGGAACGATGTTTGAAAAACAGGTGGCGCATGGATATTTTATCATGAGTGCAGCGGCCGGCCTGTTCGTAGACAGTTATGAGAAGAATCCGGTGTTGCTGAATTACGGGATCGATGAACTGCGTTTTACCAAACCCGTATATCCCGGTGCAGAGATCCATATCCGGTTTACCTGCAAAGAAAAGATCAGCCAGGAGAAAAAAGAAGCGACCGATATAGATAAAGGCATTGTGAAGTGGTTGGTGGAAATGATAGATGAAACAGATGAGATAGTAGGAGTGGCTACGATCTTGACGATGGTGGCGAAGAAGGTTCGCTAAAAGAAGAACGAAGAAAAAAAGAGTCTCTTACAGTTCGAGTTTCTGAGTGATTTCGCACAAGCTTTTGCGGTAAATACCTAATCTACGTGATAGATTTTGTGATTAGCTTTACACTTACAAAACTCTTTTTCTTCTTTTCTTTGTTTTTCTTTTAGCGAAACAAATGGCACCCACGGATGCAAATATCATTATCGCTCAGATCCTGGATGCATGCATAAAAGTTCATTCTGAATTAGGTCCGGGCTTATTTGAATCTTTATACGAGGAAGTGTTATTATATGAATTAAACAAACGTTCACTATCAGTTCAAAAGCAAAAAGCTATACCAGTTATATATGATGGAATAAAATTTGAAGATGGGTTTAGAGCCGATTTGATTGTTGAGGGATCCGTGATTATTGAAATTAAATCAGTGGAGATAGTTGCACCGGTGCATTTCAAACAATTACATACTTATCTCAAACTTTCCGGTCTTAAAAATGGGGTATTGGTTAACTTCAATGTAAATCTTTTAAAAGAAGGCTTTTACAGACGATTTAATAATTTAGCATAATGACAGAGCAAGTACTCGAAGCTTACGTAAAAACAGAACACGATAATGGTATTGCCACCATTGAATTCTTTCACCCGCAGAGTAATTCGCTGCCGGGAAAGATCTTGAATGAACTGGCACAAGCTATTCAGGCAGAAGGCGAGAATGCAAACTCTCAACTGATCATACTTCGCTCCGCCGGAGAAAAAATATTTTGTGCAGGGGCTTCTTTTGATGAATTAGCCGCCATCACCGGTGAAGAACAGGGATTAGAATTTTTCTCTGGTTTTGCCAAAGTGATCAATGCCATGCGCAAAGCCCCCAAATTCATTATTGCCCGGATACAGGGAAAATGTATTGGTGGTGGTGTGGGCCTGGCCGCTGCAGCAGATTATGCCATTGCCGTAGAAGGGTCCGAAATAAAATTAAGCGAACTGGCAGTAGGCATCGGCCCGTTTGTAGTAGGTCCGGCAGTTGAAAGAAAATTAGGACTCTCCGCTTTTTCTCAATTGACCATTGATGCCACCATGTGGCGCTCTGCCGACTGGGCAAGAAGAAAGGGATTGTTTGCAGAACTGCATCCGGATGTTGTGGGAATGGATACTTCTATTAAACGCCTGGCCAACACATTAGCCAATTCCTCTCCTGATGCCATGCGTGAGATCAAAACAGTATTATGGAAGGGTACCGAACATTGGGATGAACTATTGAAAGAACGGGCTGCCATCAGTGGCCGCTTGATACTTAGCGATCACAGTAAAAACTTTATTGAAAAGTTTAAGGCCGCTAAACCTCCCTCAGCCAAATAAGCCCTAAGTCTCCATGAAAAAAACGGGTTCGTTTGATGAAAACAATTTTCATCGTTTGTGTGATCTGCTCGCAAAAAAAGATCATCACATAAAACAGATCATTACACAATATGGCTATCCTCCGCTATTGAGCCGTAAAGCAGGTTTTGAAACCCTTGTCCATATTATTTTAGAACAACAGGTTTCATTGGCATCTGCCAAAGCGGCTTTGTTGAAACTTAAAGAAAAGATAGGCGCAATAACTCCACAAAAACTGCTAAAGCTAACCGATGAGGAATTAAAAGCCTGCTATTTCAGCCGGCAGAAAATTGTGTATGCAAGATGTCTGGCAGAAGCGGTGATGCAGAAGCAGCTTTCGATAAAAGCTCTGCAAGAACTGGATAATGAAACGATCAGGTCACAACTGACAGCCATCAAAGGGATCGGCCAGTGGACAGTTGATGTTTTTTTAATGATGGTGCTGCACAGAAACGATCTGTTTCCTACCGGTGATATCGCTTTGATCAATAGTGTGAAACACGAAAAACAATTACCTGCCCATACTTCAAAAGAGGCAATACTTGACATAGCAGAAGTTTGGCGGCCCAACAGAACAGTGGCCGCTTTCCTATTCTGGCATGCGTATATAAAGCGGAAGAATATTAAATACTGATGATTAAACACATTGGGACATAGGGCAAAAGCAAAGGGCACAATAGATATTGCGCCCTTTGCTTTTATGATTGTTCACATCTTACAGATCGTCGTATTCATATAATGGATCTATCGGTGTTCCTGCTCTCATTTCAAATACAGGATTGATGATTCCATCTTTCAATCCGTACACCCATCCGTGCAGGTCGGGCCTTTGTTCATTCTTCCAGGCGCGCTGTATGATGGATGTTTTGGCAAGATGGGTTACCTGCTCCATCACATTGAGTTCTACCAGCCGGTCGAATTTTTTTTCTTCGTCCTTCATCACTTCCAGTTCCTCACGGTGTAAACGATATACGTCTTTGATATTACGCAACCACATATTCAATACCTGTTTGTAGTCGGTATTGGTTAACGCGGCTTTGATACCGCCACATCCGTAATGACCGCAAACGATCACATGTTTTACTTTTAAATGGGTAACCGCATAATCCAGCACACTCAAGAGGTTCACATCGGTATGAATAACGAGATTGGCCACGTTGCGGTGTACAAATATTTCACCGGGTTGTGTATTGGTGATCTCATTGGCAGGCACGCGGCTATCGCTGCAGCCGATCCATAAGAACTCGGGTGTTTGAATATGTGAGAGACGGTTAAAATAATCCGGGTCATCTTCCACTTTTTCATGAGCCCAGGCTTTGTTTTCTAATAATAGTTTTTCGTATGCTTTCATGATCAAAGAGTTTGTGGTTCGTTAATTAATCGGTGCATTGATTTGTGTGGATTTTTTTTAATTTCCACACGGATGTTTTTCAAATGTGCATGACAAAGAAAGTTATTTACTTCGTCAATTACATCTTTGTCTATGAAATCAGCCCTTGTGGCATCTATCATAACAAAAGCATTTTGGGTTACTTCTTCCAACTTTTGTTTGATGATCGGTTTGTTAAGAAAGGACACATCCTTTCGTAAACGTATCAGAAAATTGTTATGATCGTTCACCACCAAAACAGATGAACGGAAATTGCTTCTTACCATAAAAAACAACCCTACAAAAATACCCACTATAATACCGATAAGCAGATCAGTTAGCAAGATAGCCAAAATGGTAACTACAAAAGGCACAAACTGGTCCCAACCTTTCCGGAAAAATTCTTTGAACAAAGATATTTTAGCCAGTTTATAACCGGTAAAAATAAGGATGGCAGCCAGGGCGCTCAGGGGTATTTTATTGAGTAACAGCGGAATGAACATAACACATAACAAGAGCAATACACCATGCATAATGGTGGATACCTTTGTTTTGGCTCCTGCAGAAACATTGGCAGAACTACGCACCACAACAGAAGTAAGCGGTAAACCGCCGATCATACCCGAAACGATATTACCCACACCCTGTGCTTTCAGTTCCCGGTTGGTTGGGGTTACTCTTTTGAGCGGATCGAGGTTATCAACGGCTTCAATACCCAATAAAGTTTCAAGACTGGCCACGATTGCGAGTGTTGCGGCAGTGATCCATACATCCGGGTTATTTAGGAATTTAATATCCGGGAAAGTAAAGAATGAGAAAAACGAACGGATATCGTTGGCTGCAGGGAGTGAAACCAGGTGTTTGGTTTCGAGTGCCAGGGAAGGATTGCTGCTTTTGAGGTATTCGCTGATGAATACACCTGCCAATACCACAATCAATGGACCGGGTACCAGTTTCAGCAGTTTATTCTGTTTGATCCACTTGCTTTCCCAAAAAATCAGGATCACTAATGAAACCGCTCCGATGATCACAGCTGCGGGTGTAATAAAACCGATTGCCTGAAACATTTCAGAGAAAGTGTTCTTTGTATCGCCCTGGGCAAAAGTTTCATCTCCCACAAAATCGGCATCATACCCTACCAGGTGCGGAAACTGTTTTAAGATCAGGATCAGGCCAATAGCGGCCAACATACCCTTGATAACTGAGTTGGGAACATAATCACCGATCACGCCGGCTTTCAAAAAACCCAGGATCAACTGCAGGATCCCGGCAATTACTACGGCGAGCAAAAACGCTTCATATACCTGTAGTTTAAGGATGCCACCCGCTACAATAACGGTGAGACCGGCTGCTGGGCCACTCACACTTAATTGAGAACCGCTTAATAAACCAATAACGGTACCACCCACAATACCGGCAATAATACCCGAAAACAATGGGGCGCCCGAGCCCAGGGCAATACCCAGGCATAGCGGCAGGGCCACCAGTAATACAACGATGGATGCAGGCAGGTCACTACCCGCATGCTGAAAATATTTTTTCATGATGATGCGATAAAACTTACAATAAGGAAATAAGGTTGCTACTCAGATGAGTTTAGCAATTGGGAGGGGGAACATGTATATCGCCCGCGTGGTTTTGCGGTATCGCATCAGCGGTGTGCAGGTGTTGGGGAGATCGGTTAACAAGGGCTGCAGAGAAATTAAGGTCATTGGCTGAAAGAAAATCATTCTTAAAGAATGCCTTCCCCATTGGGCCATTATCTGTTGAACAGCCATGCGGGATCTCTTCATTGATCTGGTTGCTGAACAAAATACTCCCTATCTGTTGCAGGGGCAGCATTTGTGTGGACAAAACCAGCAATAAAAAATATGTGTAGATCTTT
>CBHRAM010000105.1:0-10096 GCA_966076165.1 uncultured Chitinophagaceae bacterium | reverse complement strand
TTTTCATGCAGCCACCGGGCCACCAGTTCCTTTCCGCTTCCATTCTCACCGGTTACGAGAACCCTTGCATCGGTGGGGGCAACTTTTTCAATGGTATCTTTTACTTTTTTGATGCCCTCACTTTCACCAATGATCTCCTGTACTTTGGATACTTTTCTTTTGAGCACTTTTGTTTCCTTTACCAGAACCGTTTTATCCAGTGCGTTGCGGATCGTGATCAGTAAACGGTTCAGATCGGGTGGTTTGGAGATATAATCGAATGCCCCTTTTTTAACGGCATCAACCGCAGTTTCAATATTACCATGCCCGCTGATCATGATCACGGGAGTTTCTGATTGACTGTCGATCACTTTCTGCAAAAACTCAATTCCATCTACTTTCGGCATTTTAATATCACACAGTACTACATCGTAAGAACCGGCTGTGAATTTCTTCAACCCCTCTTCGCCATCAGTGGCTTCTTCCACAGAGAACCCTTCGTTGGTAAGGATCTCTTTCAATACATTCCGTATCGATTTTTCATCGTCTATGATCAGGATATTCGGCATGGGATATTTATTTATTGCTAAGATAATCTATGTTGAATGGATATTGCTGTCATCTACACAAATGGTTGTGATTAAAAATGATACACCAGTCCTGAAAAAATATTCCTTCCTGCAGCCGGGTTATAATACCGTTTTCCTGCCGCATTGATATCATTCCCGAGGCTATACTGCTGGTCAAGCAGGTTATCTGCACCAAAGAATATGTCCAGTCTTTTATCTTTTTTGCTGCAGCGATAGCCCAGTTTTACCTGCAGCAGCTGGTAAGCATCTGCATACGCATCATTCGCATCCGTTAATGGCAGGCGCGAAGTGCAGTTCAATGAGGCATCAAAATAAAATCCTTTGGAGGTTTCCAGATCCAGTCCGCTTACCCAGATATTACGGGGCACGCCCGTTAATTCATTTCCCGAATAATTATTCGTTGTTTGACGGTAGTCATCAAAACGATAAGGCTGGCAACTATAACTGCTCCGGATAGTTAATTTTGAAACAGTTGCTTTGGGTTGATCGATCAATTGGTATTTCAGCAAAGCCTCTACACCATTCTGTTGGGTTCCGCCGGCATTCACAAAATATTCTGCGCCTGCCGCATTGTTTCTTCTTACGATCGCATTTTGCAGGGAGAAAAAATAAGCAGCGATATCAAATTGTAAACGCTGACCAAGCAGTTCCCCTTTTACACCGGTCTCGAAATTCCATCCATACTCTGCGTTCAGATCACCATAATAATTTCCATCCGACGGGCGAACTTCTGCCAATGCAGGTGGTGAAAACCCTTTGGCAGCAAGGGTATACAGAGAAATATTTTTTGTTACCCGATACAATACAGCGATCCTCGGTGTCAATATCATACTGATACTTTTACGGGCATAAACCGAAGTAGGATCCGTGATCCTTTTGTAACGATAGGATTGATTATTCAGGCTAAGCCCTGCGGTAAAGTTCCATCTGTCATTGATCACATATTGTGCCTGTGAAAAAGCAAACCATTGTTTGGCAAACACATCATCTTTAAACTGAACGGTGTCGGCCGCACCGGCACGGTTGCCAAAATCATTGATCGCGGAATGATTGGATAACCATTCGGCTCCGTTCATCCATTGAAAAGAAGTGTTTATCGTTTGTATTTGATAGATCAGGTTGGCACCTGCACCAAAATTGGCTTCTCCCCTTTTTTCATAGTTGGTGATAAAAGGATTGGTAAAAGAAGTATGGTTACCGGTAAGAAAAGTTTTCAAAACAAAATGCTCATTCAATTGTGCTTCATGATGAAGGCCGCCAAAAAAAGTTTTGTTGTGAACGGCTGCTTTCTGCTGTACAGAGCCGGGTATAGCACCCGCGGTTTGCCTGGCCAGTTTTGGATTCAGTTGCATTTGTGCCAATGTGATACCCCCCGGTGTCTGGTAATAGATATCTGTGTAAAACAAGAGGAATTGAACACTTTGTTTTTTCAACTGCCAGCTCCCCTGCCATTTTACTATATCTTTTCTGGTAGCGGATTGCTCGCGGAAGCCATCTGATTGCAGATGGGTTTGTTGTACAGCCGATGTAAAATGTTGGTTACTGTATTGCCATCCTGCCTGTTCGCCAAACAATCCATAAGAACCGCCGGTAATGCCAGCGGTAAAATGGTTCCCTGCTTTTGAAGAAAAACCCTGTTCGGAGCGTAGCAGCAAAGCACCCCCTGTACCTGCACCATACACACTGGCAGCCGGACCTTTCACCAGCTCGGCACCTGTAAGCTCATTCATATCCACGAGGTTGAGGTAGGTATTACCACCCGCATCCGTAAGTGGAATTTCATTCCAGTACACTTTTACATTGCGCACACCAAAAGGCGAACGTAATAAACTTCCGCGGACCGATAGTCGATAACTGGCGGGTGATCTTTCTTCCATCCGGATACCGGGAATCGTATTCATTACCGGCACAAGAGAAGTATTGGCGTAACGGGTTAGATCATTAGACGAGATCACGGCTACGGCTGCCGGTATTTTTTTCCATTGTGTTCTTGCGTTGAATGCCTGCACCACTACTTCATCAAGTGATTGATTGGAAGTGAGGGTATCGGCAGGTTTATTTTTAATCGTATCCCGTTTCTGGGCAAATGATATTGTGCCTGAGAGAATGAATATTGAAATGAAAAAAAATAAACGCATAGATCAACTTATTAAACAAACAACACTATTAAAAATACCCAAACTCTGCGAGACCTCTGCTTCTCTGTGACTCTGCAGTTGGGGAGAGTCTCAAATTTGCAGGTACCCTAAAATTCAAAGCCCTTTGCCAACCGCAGAGGTAGGGAGTTACATGAGATAACCGCAGAGAATTTATTACAAACAAAAACCCGAAGTGGTTGCTTCGGGTTTTGATTATGTTGCTTTAGATTATTTTTTCAGGTACATCACTTCTTTTACCAGTTTCACGGTTCTTTCTACATCCGGTATGGCCAGTGCTGCCAGATTGGGTGCGTAGTGCATAGGTGCATCGGCGCTGGTGATCCGGCGGATAGGTGCATCCAGGTAATCAAACCCTTCTTTCTGAATACGGTAAGTGATCTCAGAAGAAACAGAAGCAAATGGCCATTGTTCTTCAACGATCACCAGGCGGTTGGTTTTCTTGATACTTTCCAGGATCGTCTGCCAGTCCAGCGGACGGATGGTTCTCAGGTCGATCACTTCGGCACTGATCCCTTCTTTTTCCAGTTCAGCGGCAGCAGCCAATGAAACTTTCACCATTTTATTAAAAGAAACGATGGTTACATCGCGGCCCTGCTTCTTCACATCGGCTTTGCCCAATGGGATATAATATTCTTCATCAGGTACATCTCCCTTATCGCCATACATCACTTCACTTTCCATGAACATTACAGGATCCTTTTCATAACGGATGGCCTGTTTCAGTAATCCTTTTGCATCATAGGGGGTTGAAGGCGACACTACCTTTAAACCCGGGATATTGGCATAATAGCTTTCGAAAGCAGTAGAGTGCTGTGCGCCCAACTGACCCGCACTACCGTTTCCACCACGGAAAACGATGGGGCAGCTGATCTGTCCGCCACTCATGGCCAGCATTTTAGAAGCTGTATTCAGGATCTGGTCGAGTGCCAGCACTGCAAAGTTCCAGGTCATGAACTCAACGATCGGTTTTAACCCATTCTGGGCAGCACCTACGGCCACAGCGGTAAAGCCGAGCTCGGCAATCGGCGTATCAATCACACGTTTGGCCCCGAATTCGGCCAGCATGCCCTGGCTAACTTTATAAGCACCATTATACTCAGCCACTTCTTCTCCCATCAGGAAGATGGTATCATCCCTTCTCATCTCTTCACTCATGGCTTCACGTAAAGCCTCTCTGAAAGCAATAGAACGCATATGTCAGTTTATTAAATGAGGAGCAAAAATATAAGATTATCGAGTACAAAACCAAAAAAGGATAGTCCATAGACCATGGACCATGGTCTATGGTCTATGGACTACCCCCCTATCATAAAAAAAGCCCCGGTATTGTAAACCAGGGCTTTTTTGATCGAAAGTTTATCCGTTAAAATACATTCCAGCCATAGCTGATATAGTATAAACCACCGATAGACGGGTTACCGTAACCGGTTGTATAGTATTTATTGAACAGGTTGGTAGCACCCAGTTTGATCAGGGATTTGGTGGATGGCAGTTTATAACTAACCATCGCATCTACGGTTCTGATATAAGGGATCATACCGGATGTGAAAGTTCCTTCATAGTAGAAAGAATTGGCCCATCTGTATACTACGCTGAATCCGAAACGGTTATCCTTACCAAAACCGGTGTTGTTGAACGCCATGTTGATCCGGTATTTCGGTGTATTGAAATAAGAAGTAAAGCCAGCTGGCAGTGTTCCGATCTCATCATGATAAACGTTACCGCTTACAGAGAAATTCTTAGGCATCAGGTATTCAGCTGAAGCACCCCATCCCATTGTCTTTACATCGCCTGTTGTATTGGTAGAAATC
Organism: uncultured Chitinophagaceae bacterium; assembly: GCA_966076165.1. GTDB lineage: Bacteria > Bacteroidota > Bacteroidia > Chitinophagales > Chitinophagaceae > Sediminibacterium. Next base: position 5,557 of record CBHRAM010000105.1, on the reverse strand, counting down.
GAGTATCCGATACGTTTGTTGGCATCCAACACATCAAACACGCTGGCAGGGCCGGTTGGTGCAGTTCTTGCCTGTATTACGGTTACACCGCTCAGGAAGTCTTTATAGGTACCCCAGTAAGCATATACATCTACCAATAATCTTTGAGCGATCAGGCCTTTATAACCTACTTCAAAAGATTTCATAGACTCAGGCTTGAATTCGCCAAACTGCTGCTGTTGTAACAAAGCAGGGTTGGGAGCTCCGGCCAATGCGCTGGCACCAAATGCCTGAACGCTTGCCAATGTATAGGCAGGGTTGGTACTGAATTTGTAGAAATCCCTCAGGGCAGGTAAGCCACCCATCAGACGGGTACCACCACCAATGGTCAGGTTGATCCACTGGTTCTGGGTGGTTGGGAAACGATACGCTTCCTGATAAGAGAAACGCAGGTTATGATCCTTAGCCAGTTTTACTACCGCAGAAGCCCTTGGGGTAAAGCGGCCGGCAAAATTGGTGTTCTTATCATAACGTCCGGAAATGGTCAGTTTCAATACATCGTTCAGTAATTTCTGAGACAACTGGGCATAAGAACCAAATTCGTTGATCTTAATGGCACCGGCTGTATCAGCAAATAAAGTTCCCTGTGAGTTCAGCTGGTATTGTCTCACACTTGCACCAATCAACAGATCTGTTCCGCTTTTGCTCAGGCCCAGATCATCACTCAGGTTGTACTGGCCTTCAAATACATTCAGCCTTGACCTGTCGAGGAATAAACCACCACCTTTAGAAATAGGTGTGGTAGCTACCTGCTGGAAGAGTGGATTACCGCCTAAATAACCGGTAGGCCTTCCTGCATCTGCGGTGGCCCTTGCTGAGTTATGTGCATCTGCTGATGCCAATCCGGCTGCCAGTAACTGGGTATACGCACTTGTGTAAGTGGCATACCAGGTGCTGCTCGGCCTCCAGGCTTCATTGAACAAACGGGTAGTGATCGTTGCATTGAAAGAGCTTCCTGAATTTTCATGCGTGGTGTACGCTCTCAGGAGCCAGTTCTTGCTTTTGATTTCCAGTTTGTACTGGCCCATTTTCAGGTCTTTCAGAGAATAACGGTCGCTACCTGTGTACACACTGTTACCGGTACCCCAGTTAGCCATGAACGAAGCTTCTGTTTTATCGGATAATTTATAATGCAGTGAACCGGATAATTTCACGTTCACTGTCTGTGGATCGATCACATCTTTTTCGTCATAACCCGTACGGCTCACATTCACACCTGTGTAATAGTTCTTGATATTACCGTAGAAGAATGGCGAATAACCTCCGGCTACCAATGCACCACCACCGATACTGGTAAGGAATGCATTATACGCAGCTATGGATGAAGTTGGGGCAGCAGCTAGGTAAGACTGTGAAGCACCATACAAAGCATTAAAAGTTGGCGCACCTAAAGCTGCAGTAAGTCCGGAAGACACACCCGCCCAAACAGAACTCAGGCCTGAAGTGGTTTCATCACCATAGAGGTTCACACCATCATAGTTCGGGTCTGTTAACCTGTTACCGGTGGTAGGACTGCCATTAGGGCCAGCTGTACGTGCGTAGTTCGTATTGTTGTTAGCCAGCCAGTCCTGTGCCTGTACAAACTGGGCATTGATCTTGAAGGCTAATTTATCATTGATTTTTTTGGCCCAGCGTAAGCTCCAGTCGAAGAAAGGAGAAGTGCTGCGCTGGCTGCCGTCAACATCTTTCACACCCTGTTTGATCTGAAAGCTGAGGCCCTGGTATTTGAAAGGGTTCTTGCTGTTCATTAACAAGGTACCGTTCATACCACCTGAACCATATAAGGCAGAAGATGCACCTGCCAGTAATTCGATATTATCTACATCCAGCTCCGTTGTACCAAGAATGCTACCAACGGAGAAGTTCAGGCCGGGTGCCTGGTTATCCATTCCGTCTACGATCTGGTTCAGACGGGTATTACCGCTGTTATTAAAACCACGGGTACCGATGCTGCGGAAGGTTAAGCTGGCAACCACTACGTCCACCCCTTTCAGGTTGGTGATCATATCATAATAGTTGGAAGCCGGTGTATTCCGGATAGCAGCTGAACTGATCCTTTCAATGGATACGGGAGATTCGAGGATACGCTCCGGTACCCTTGAAGCCGCTACCACCACCTCATCACCCAAAGTAAACGATGCTTCAATTTCTACATTGATCACATCATTATTACCTTTTACGGCAACTTCTTTATTGGCATAACCAACGGAAGAAAACACAAGGGTAAATGGGGGCTTTTGAACGGTTGAGAGTTTGAAATTACCCTTATCGTCGGTAAATGTGCCGGTTGACCCTCCTTTAATTGTAACGGAAACAGCCGATACGGCTTCTTTGGATTTCCCGTTCTTTACACTACCGGAGACCGTAGTTGATTGCTGGGCAGATACAGTCAGGCAGATAACTGTAGATACGGCCAACAACCCGAATTGGGTTAATTGTCTTCTCATATTAGCAAGTTTTAAATGAATTGTTACTAAAAATAGCATTTGTTAGTTTTGTAAAAAAATTTAATTTGTTCACAAATAACGTCCGGGTGTTGAGAAAAATTATCTGCACTAACCCTTATTTATCAATGCGCTATCTAATTTTGGGGCATGCCTTCCTTTCAATTTCCATTCCAGACCAATGTTTATCACGGTAAAGTAAGAGATGTCTATAGTATCAAAGAGAACTGGCTGGTTATGATCGCCAGCGACAGGATCTCTGCTTTTGACGTGATCCTTCCCCGCCCTATCCCTTATAAAGGGCAGGTGCTCAACCAGATAGCCGAGTATATGCTGAATGCCACCCGGGATATCTGCCCTAACTGGCTGATTGATACCCCGGCACCCAATGTGTCCATCGGAAAGCGCTGCGTTCCTTTTAAAATTGAGATGGTGGTACGCGGTAATGTGGTGGGCCATGCCTGGCGAACCTATAGCAGCGGCAAGAGGGAACTATGCGGGGTTACCATGCCGGAAGGATTAAAAGAGAACGATTTCTTCCCTTCGCCCATTATTACTCCCTCAACCAAGGCTGCGGAAGGACATGACGAGGATATTTCAAAAGAAGCCATTATTGCACAGGGACTCGTTTCTGCGGAAGACTGGAAAGTGCTGGAAGATTATACCCTGAAATTATTTGCGCGGGGAAAAGAGATCGCTGCCAAACAGGGGTTGATCCTGGCCGATACCAAATATGAGTTTGGAAAGATCGGAGATACCATTTACCTGATGGATGAAGTGCATACACCGGATTCCTCACGCTATTTTTATGCAGATGGATTTGAGGAAAGACAGGCGAGCGGCGAAAAACAAAAACAATTGAGTAAGGAATTTGTGCGTGAATGGCTGATCGCAAACAATTTTATGGGCAAGGAAGGGCAAACCGTTCCTGAGATGTCTGATGAATGGATCGATACCATCAGCAAAAGATATATTGAACTGTTTGAAAAAGTTACCGGGCGAAAATTTGTTCCGGAAACCTTAGGTGATACGGTTACTGAACAGAGAATAAATGAGGCATTGATAAGATTGAAGGCGGTTTAGTTAATTGGGAAATTTTGGAATTGGGAAATTGGGAAATCGATTTTAGTAGGAAACAAATTTTCCGGTTCCATCAGGCATATCGAAGATCTTCGCATCTACATCGAAGACCTCTTTTAATAAGGAAGCTGTTATGGCTTCTTTTTTATTGAGTTCTTTGATGAGTTCTCCCTGTTTCATAAACAGGATCCTGTCTGCATATTTGAGGGCCAGGTTTACATCGTGGAGTACGGCAAGGACGGCTACATTTTTTCCGCAGAGATGTTTGGCTTCTTTTAATAGCTGGTGCTGGTATTTGATATCGAGGTGTGACACAGGTTCATCCAGTAATAATAATTTTTCATTTGTTGCGGAGGTCTCTCCTATCTGTGCCATTACCCGGCACATCTGCACTTTCTGTGCCTCGCCGCCAGACAGGGTTTGATAATTTCTTTCGCTGAGATGGGTTACTTCCATACTCCGCATACAATCCGTTACCATTTCTTCATCCCGATGGAGTGGCTTGTCATTGAAATAAGGATAGCGCCCCATCATCACGATCTCTCTGGCCGATAAGGGGAAACTGATATGATAATGTTGTGAGAGAACGGCCCTTTGTTTGGCCAGTTCTTCGGTTTGATATTGATGGATGGGCTTCCCTTTAAATAAAATATCGCCTGCGGTAGCGGGCAAAGTCCCTGACATCATTTTCAATAAAGTGGATTTACCTGCGCCGTTCGCTCCCATCACTACTACAAACTCACCTGACTGCATCTTTAGTGAAACCGGGTGAACCAATATTTTTTTGTTCACGGCAAAGCCTGTATTGATCAGCTCAATCATGCCCGCCTCCTTTCGTATTGAGTATATGTGTTCTTTTTAAAAGGATGATGAAGACCGGCGCACCCACTAAGGAAGTAATGATGCCGATCGGTATTTCTGCGGGTGCGAGCAAGAGGCGGGCACCCATATCGGCAATGGTTAAGAGAACCGCACCGGTGATCATGGAAGCCGGTAATAATTTTTTATGATCGCTGCCGATCAGCAAACGCATCAGGTGTGGTACAATCAATCCCATAAAACTGATCACGCCCACAAAAGCAGTGGCCACAGAGATCATAGCGGTATTGTATAACATGATCCTTCTTTTCAGCTTCTCTGTATCCACACCTGCATAAACGGCTTCTTCTTCGCCTAGTATGAGTGTATTCAATTGTTTGGCATAACGGGTAGCGATCATACAAACAGCAGCTACTACAAAACCGGTGATCCAAACCTGTATCCAGGTTGATCCGGAGAATGTACCGAGGTTCCAGAAAGTGATGCTTCGTGCCTGGGGATCACGTGCGATATAACTCATAAATCCGGTGCCGCTTAATCCCACTGCATTCACGGCAATCCCTATCAACAGCAAAGTGGTCACATTCATTCTTTGGGTTCCTTTGGCTAACATATAAACGGTATACGTTGCCAATAACCCGCCACCAAAAGCAAACAAGGGAACCAATAAAGGTCCCGCTATTTTCTGGAGGCCTGTACTTAATGATGCCGACATCACAAAAACAACAGATGCCCCAAAAGCAGCGCCGGCACTGGTTCCTATCAAACCCGGTTCTACAATGGGGTTTCGGAATAAGCCCTGCATCAATACACCCGATACAGATAATGCCGCTCCTGTGATCATACAAAGTAATACCCTTGGCAAACGGATCTGCAGGAACACGCCTTCATAAATATTGGCCGGGGCCTTACCCTGCAACCAATGTTGCACAGCCGAAAACATATCCGATACTGAAATGGATACAGCACCAAATGCGATGGCCGTAAGCAAAACGATCACCCATAAAGCAATCGCTACCGGAAAAAAATATTTATTTAACCTGGCCATTCAGTTCGGGATGGATGAGTTGAAGCATTTTCATTACGTTCTCACCCGTGCGTGGGCCAAAATATACGAGATCGTGTTCTTCAAAACGATAGATGCGGTTATTTTTTGCCGCATTGGTTAAAGCAAC
>CBHRAM010000104.1:0-10126 GCA_966076165.1 uncultured Chitinophagaceae bacterium | reverse complement strand
GTAGCGAGATCGGGATTTGAACCCGAGACCTCAGGGTTATGAATCCTGTGCTCTAACCAACTGAGCTACCTCGCCAAAAGTTAGTTCCGGTTACGGTTTTCGTTAACGGGCTGCAAATATAGGAGGTTTGGGTAAAATGATGCCTTTTAGTAGGCCAAAAGTTTACGGATCCGCTCTATCACTTTACTGGCGGTGGGCAACATAGCCGCTTCCAGGCCAATATTAATGGGCACTGCAGGCAGGTTCAGGGCTCCCATCACCTCAACTTTGGCGTCCAGAAAATGGTAACAGTTATTGGAGATCCGGAGCGATAATGCCTCGGCAAACGAGTTATTCTGCTGTTCCTCACTCAAAACCAGCACTTTTCCATGCCTGCGCACTGCTTCAAACACAGCGTCCTCATCCAGCGGAAATAAGGTCCGCAGGTCAATGATCTCTATTTGGCCGGGCATTTGCTCAGCAGCGGCTTTGGCCCAGTATACACCCATTCCATACGTAATGATACAAACGGTTTCTCCTTTGCGCTGTTTAGCCGGGTCGGCAGCCAGCACCGTATGGGCTTTGCCAAGGGGTAATATATAGTCCTTATCAGGTTCAATGGTCCGGGCATCATCCGTACCGGGTACTTTACTCCAGTAGAGGCCTTTATGCTCCAGCATCACCACCGGGTTAGGGTCAAGGAAAGCCCCTTTCATCAACCCCTTTATATCAGCCGCATTGGATGGATATACCACTTTGATCCCTTTTATGGAAAGAAGGGTACTCTCAATACTGCCACTATGATAAGGCCCACCACCCCCATACGCCCCTGTTGGCACACGCAAGACCATCTGAACCGGGAATTTTCCATTGGAGAGATAACAGGATTTGGAGATCTCGGTGATCAGCTGGTTCAGTCCCGGGTAAATATAATCGGCAAACTGGATCTCTACAATCGGTTTCATCCCCAAAGCAGAAAGCCCCACGGTTGATCCAACTATGTACGCTTCCTGTATAGCCGTATTAAACACCCTGTGCGGCCCGAATTTCTCTCCCAATGTTGCCGCTTCACGGAATACACCACCCAGCCTCGCTCCTACATCCTGTCCGTATAAAACCGCTTCCGGATAAGCTTCCATCAATTCTTCCACTGCATGCAAGGCAGCATCTACCATCATCACACGTTCTCCGTTCCTGGGTGACCGCTGGCCCGTTTCTTCTTTTACCGGTGTGGGTGCAAATACATGATCACCCACACTGTTGGCATCCGGTTCGGCAATCGCCTGTGCCAGTACAAAATCGGCCAATACTTTTTCGAGTGCGTCAGCTTCCAGCTGGTTGATCTCATGCTCGCTGTATCCTACGGCATTTAATAATAACCTGAGTTTAGGGATCGGATCGTATAACCCATGTTTCAGGAGGTCTTCGCGGTTACGGTAAAATTCTTTTCGTACACCACTGGTATGGTGGCCAAGCAAAGGTACTTTGGCATGCACCAGCACAGGCTTTCTCTCCATGCGTGCATATTCAATAGCCTGTTCCATGGTTTCATAACTGCGGATAAAATCACTTCCATCGCATTGTAACCTTTTCAATCCTTTAAAACCGGCTGCATATTCATACGCATTCCCTGTTCTTACTTCTTCCGAAGAGGCGCTGATACTCCATCCATTATCCTGCACCAGGTAAATAAGAGGTAATTGTTTTAAGCAGGCAAACTGCAGTGCTTCACTCACTTCGCCTTCGGTAACACTTCCATCTCCCAGAGAACAAACCACAACGGGTAATTCACCTTCGGTTGTTTTTCTCAACAGATCAGAACCTGCCTGTTCCAGGTATTTGATGCCTTGTGCAATACCCGTGGTAGGTATTGCCTGCATACCTGTGGCACTGCTTTGATGAATGATAGAGGGACGCTGTTGGTCGCGGCTGCTTGGGTGACTATAATAAGAACGGCCACCGGAAAAAGGATCTTCTTTTTTGGCCAGCAACTGCAGCATTAATTCATAAGGTGCAAAGCCTGCGGATAACATCAGGCTGTCATCGCGGTAATAAGGGCTTACCCAATCGCAGGGTAATAATTGTAAACCGGTTGCTATCTGTATCGCTTCATGGCCGCGTGAGGTAGAATGAACATATTTACAAACCTGGCGGTTGGCATCATAGGTTTCACACATCGACTTGGCCGTAACCATCAATCGATAAGCATGCCATAACCGTTCAGCGGTTAACTTCCTGGCAATGGGTGGCGTATGTATGGCAATCGCTGTTGTTTCCATTTATTTGATCTCCAGGAAAAACATTTTTTCTTTCCCGTAATAGCCTTCCAGTATATCGTCGGTTACGCCTTCACCAACACCGGCCGGTGTACCTGTATAGATCAGGTCTCCGATATTGATCGAAAAATATTGTGAGATATGCGACACGATCTCATTGAAAGAAAAGATCATATCCGCTGTGGTTCCTTCCTGAACCGTTTCTTTATTCTTCTGTAAAGAAAAAAGGATAGGGTTGGCCAGGATCTCCGGTGTAAAATCTACCCATTTGCCTATCACGGCAGAGTTATCCCAGGCTTTGGCCTTCTCCCAGGGAAGCCCTTTTTTCTTCAGTTCTGCCTGTATATCCCGGGCAGTAAAATCAATGCCGATCGTAAAAGCATCGTAATACATTTCGGCATCTGCCTCACCTATATACCTGCCGTTCTTACATACACGCAGAACGATCTCGGCTTCGTAATGTAGCTCATTGGTGAATTCAGGGTAATAGAAAGGAGCATTTGAAGTCATCAAAGCTGTCTTAGGCTTCATAAAAATGACCGGTTCTTCCGGAACAGCATTGCCTAACTCTTTTGCATGATCGGCGTAATTACGGCCAACACAGAATATTTTCATGTTGCAGGTGATTTTTTAAGGATCGGGATCCGATGGCCATTTCGGGGGCGTGTGAATACCCCGGAAAGTACTGGCTAACTGCATCCTGTTTCCCTAGCTATTAACTAAAAAACAGTAGGTTTTATTATTCAAAACTAAGACTGTTGGCCATATTCATGGTCTTATCCAACCCGATAGCGGCAAAAGACTCAATGATCTCTGTGCATTTGGCGATTTTCTTTTCGATCAGGGGTACTTCAGACGGCAACCACCTGCCTAAAACAAACTCCACCTGTCTTCCTTTCGGGAAATCATTGCCGATGCCAAAACGCAGTTTGGGATATTGATCCGTTCCCAATGTAAGCTGAATATCTCTCAATCCATTGTGCCCCGCGTCACTACCCGATCCCCGCATCCGGATCTTGGTTAGAGGCAATGCCAGGTCGTCTACAATGGTAAGGGTCTGCTCAACCGCGATTTTTTCCTTATCCATCCAGTATTTAAATGCCTTACCGCTCAGGTTCATAAAAGTGGTGGGCTTGATACAGATAAAGACCTTCCCCTTCCATTTCACTTCAGCCACTTCGGCCAGCCTGTCTGTTTTAAAAAAGCCCCCATGTTTTAACACAAACGCACTCACTACATCAAAACCAATATTATGGCGTGTATGCCGGTATTCATCTCCTATATTACCCAGACCTATGATCAGGAATTTATTCATATACGCCTCAAAAATAAACGGTAAAACCTTAGGAAAAAAAGCAGAATTAGCCACAATCCATACAGCGTTCTGTATGAATCGTATCAATTTAGGTGGGTTGAACTGTTTTTACGCTACAAAGCTTATTTTCGTTTAAGATCCATAGTTCCTGCATGTTTCGAGATATCTACGATAGAATATTCCGTTTTGGTGTAAAAGTTGCCAATATTGGTATTACCCCGGAGCTGGGTTTTCATGAAAAAAAGAAAACACAGCTGCTCAATTTTATCGTAGCCGCCGGTATCCCAACCAATATCTTTTTTCTGATCAATAACCTGATACACGAAAAACAGGTTCTGGCATTAATTAATTTCCTGCTGCTGCTGGGGGCTTTTCTTATTCTGCTGATCAACAGTTACCGTAGATTTTTAGTGGGCAGGCTGATCCTTACTTTTTGCTCAAGTGTGCTTTTTTCAACAAGTGCCATCCTGTTCAGAAATGGCGGAGAATATTTTCTTATTGTTAACCTGATCATTATCATCATTTATTTCAATGAAAAAATATTTCTGATAGCGATCAGTATTTTCAACTGTGCACTGTTTATCGGTATCAAGATCTACCTCGAAACGGATCATCATTATTTTACACCGGTAAGTTTCGGCAGAGTGGTCTTTAATATCACATGGACCCTTACTGCCATGATGCTGGCTCTCTTATTCTTTAAAAAGGAGCAGATCAGTTACCAGGAACAGATCGAAGAAAAGAACAAAGAACTTCAGAAAATGAATGATACCAAAGAGAAATTGTTTTCAATTATCTCACATGATCTGCGTTCTCCCATCGGCCAGTTAAAAAACTCACTCGACCTGGTAAACAGGGAATATATCAGCCCGGAAGCTTTTCAGCAGATCTCGGCTAAACTTTCATCGGAAGTAGACAGGTTACAGAGTACACTCGATAACCTGTTGCGCTGGAGTATCAGCCAGTTGCAGGGTATTAAAGCCGCTCCGGAAAGAATTGCCCTTGCTTCCCTGCTCGAACAAAAACTGATGGTGTTTAAGCAGATAGCTGATAAGAAAAATATCAAACTGCTGCTCGAAGATGTAAACCGGTATGTATGGGCCGATCCGGATCATTTATTACTGGTACTGCGTAACCTGATCTCCAATGCGATCAAATACAGTTACCAGGACGGACAGATCCTGATCCGCAGTCATTCAAAAGACAACCGTGTGATCATTGAAGTGATCGATAGCGGAATGGGTATGACAGAAGATGTAAGAACCTCTATATTTCAGCACGACAATATCATCTCAAGTACCGGCACGGCCAATGAAAAAGGAACCGGGCTGGGATTGAAGCTCTGTAAAGAATTCATTGAAAAAAATGATGGAGAGATCTGGATAGAAAGCGGGGAACAGAAAGGAACCACTTTTTTTATCTCTCTTCCTGAAGCAAAATAAAAGCCCGGTAAAAAATACCGGGCTTTTTATAGAAATCCTGTTTGTGAAAAACGGGATTATTTTTTTGCGGCTGCAGGAGCGGCTGCTTTTGCAGGTGCGGCTGCCGGTGCTTTGGCGCCAGCGGTTGCTGCAGTAGCTTCTTCCTGTTTCAACTGACGTGTTAACACAACAGAAGCGATAGGGATACGTGGAGAGTTTAATATCTCCATACCATCCACTTTCACATCTTCCACACGGATATTTCCGTTCAGGTCAAGGTTGGTAATATCAACAGAGATCGTTTCTCTTAAGTCTTTAGGCAGTGCCTTAACTTTCAGCGCTTTGATCTTGGTGATCAGTTTACCACCACCTTTCACACCTACAGAAACACCGGTAAATTTGATAGGCAGGGTAGCGATCACTTTTTTGTCGCCAACCAGTTCCAGCAGATCTACGTGTATCAGGGAATCTTCTACTTTGTCAAATTGCAGATCTTTCAAAATGCATTTGTACGTTTTGCCGTCAACGGTAACATCGGCCAACTGAAATTCACCAGTGTACACTAAAGGCTTGAAAGCCTTTGCAGAAGCGTAAAAATTTACCTCCTGAGCACCCCCGTAAATTACACCCGGCACATTGTCCTGAGAGCGAATCTGGCGGGCGGCTTTTTTGCCATGCTCGGTCCTCAGGTGACCTTCGATTGTAATTGTTTTCATAATAAAATTTTTGGACGGCAAAGGTAGGGAAACCCAATTAAAAATTAGGAATTAGAAATTAAAAATTGGGAAGTTGTCTAAAATTAATAATGAGCTAACTCTATTAGAATCAGCTCATTATTAATTATTAATTTTTAATTTTTAATTTACTTGTCCCTTCCCCTCAACTGAGAGTGTATAAACAGGCTGGTAATACTCTTGTTTTCATAGGCATTCCGGATAGCGATGGCAAAAAGGTCGGCTACTGAGATCGCCTTGATTTTGCTGGACTCTTTCATTAACGGAATGGTATCACAAACGATCAGTTCTTCCAGTACGCTATTCTCGATATTTTCATAAGCTTTTCCACTGAGAACCGGGTGTGTGATGAGGGCACGTACACTTCTTGCACCCTTGTCTTTCAGGAGGCCCGCTGCTTTGGCCAGGGTACCGCCGGTATCACAGATATCATCTACCAGTACAATATCCTTATCGGTTACATCACCAATTACTACCATGCTGGCGATCTCATTGGCACGTTTGCGGTGTTTATCGCAGATCACCATCTCGGCATTAAAATAGCTGGCGATCTCTCTTACGCGGTTGGTACTGCCTACATCCGGTGCCGCAAAAGAAAGATTGGGCAATTTTAACTGTTCGATATAAGGGATGAAAATAGCAGAACTATCAAGGTGGTCAACCGGCACATCAAAGAATCCCTGGATCTGGGGTGCGTGTAAATCCATCGTAATTACACGGTCGGCTCCTGCTGCCTCCAGCAAGGTAGCGATCAGTTTCGCACCGATGGCTACACGGGGTTTGTCTTTTCTGTCCTGCCTTGCAAAACCATAATAGGGAATTACGGCAATGATCTTATGCGCACTGGCTCTTTTTGCCGCATCGATCATTAACAACAGTTCCATCAGGTTCTCAGTAGGCGCATACGTGCTTTGCACAAGAAAAACATAGTCGCCGCGGATACTTTCGAGGAAGATGGGCTGAAACTCCCCGTCGCTGAATTTTTGAATGTTGATCTTACCGATTGGGGCACCAAATCTTTGGGCAATTTTCTCAGCCAGTTTCTGCGAACCGGTGCCGGAAAATATCTTGACAGATGGGTTCATAAATAGTGGGGTGTGCCGCGAAGATAGAGATAAGGTGAAGAAATAGTAATTTGATTTTGTCAATTTTTTCACTATGCGCAAATTTTCTATTAAGGATTGGTCGGCAGAAGATCAACCCAGAAAAAAATTAGTACAGAACGGTGCTCATTCCCTGAGTAATTCAGAATTACTGGCCATACTGATCAATAACGGCACGAAAGAGCGGTCCGCCATCGATCTTGCCAAAAGCCTATTAGGAGCCGTAAATAACGATCTTCAGAAATTAGGGGGCCAATCCGTACAGGAACTGGTAAACCACCGAATCAAGGGCCTGGGTGAGGCAAAAGCCGTAACCATTGCCGCTGCCCTGGAACTGGGTGTGCGGCGCAATGCAGCAGGTAGAAAAAAAGACCAGGTAACCAAGAGTGGAGATATTGCCGAATACCTGCGGGCCATTCTCGAATACAGAAAACAGGAAGTATTTGCGGTGGTATTCCTCAACCGGGGTAACCGGGTAACCCATTTTGAGATCGTGAGCGAAGGCGGCCTCACCGGCACCGTAGCCGATCCGCGGGTGATCCTGAAAAAAGCACTGGAATACGAAGCCACTTCACTGGTACTCTGTCATAACCACCCCAGCGGCAACCTTCGCCCAAGCAAGGCAGATGAATTACTCACCCAAAAGATCAAACAGGCCGCATCCTTCATGGACATCTCCGTAATGGACCATATTATCGTGAGTAACGAAGGGTATTTCAGTTTTGCGGATGAGGGAATGCTTTAGGGAATTAAAAATTAATAATTAGAAATTAAAAATTAGAGGGGTCGCAGTTTGTGCGTCTCTTCAAAATCGTGAACCAATTTTTAATTTCTAATTATTAATTTTTAATTCGCAGGCTACGCCTGCGCAGTAGGTCCCCCGAAATTCATAGGGATCTCAATATGCTCGAGATCTTTGATGGTGCCGTTGGCGGCTTCGAAACGTTCGATATTTTCGGCCAGGGCTTTCATAAAGCGCTTGGCATGCATGGGGGTGAATATAATCCTTGATTTTACTTTGCTTTTGGGTGTGCTGGGCATCACGTTCACAAAGTCTATCACAAACTCTGCATTACTGTGGGTGATGATGGCCAGGTTGGCATAACTGCCTTCTGCCGCTTCTTCACTGATCTCTATGTTTAACTGGGTAGGTTGCTGTTCCATATCTTACAATTGTCTGCAAATGTATAAAAAAGCTCCCCGTAAATACATTTCACAAGCATATATTCAATCGCTTTACTGCATAAAAAGAGGCCGGCAAAATTTGCCGGCCTCTTTTATTATGTTCTTAAAACCCTGGGGGATTAGTTAACGTCCCAGAAGATTTTAGTTTTAAATGGATCAATAGTTCCCTGTGCTTTCACATTATCGCCGTTAGAACCCAACTCAGAAGCTGGATAGTACAAACGTAATGGTCTGTCAGCAGTAACCACTTGTGGTGACTGTGGTGTTACAGGTAACCTTGTTCTTCTGTATTCTGTCCATGCTTCAAAACCATTGAAGTTAGCCAGTGCAAACCATTTCTGGGTGGCAATAGCGGCCAGTTTATCAGTTGAAGCAGCCCAGTCGCAGTTGTTAATAGCACTTGAAGTAAGTGTATTAGCCTGTGCGGTAGTGCTACCAACCAGACGGAACGCCTGTCTAACACCTTCTTCATAATATGATTGAGCGGTTCCTGGCAGGGTAACTGCAGGGTAACGCTGTTTCAATTCAGCTAAGCAGAATTGAACCTCAGCCGCACTCATGATCACATAAGGTCTGCCGAATTCACCTTTCACAAGCAAGCTTGGTCCGAGTGAAGAAGAGGCAGAAGGAAGGAATCCAGAGCTGATACCGAATGGAGTACCTGTATAGTTAGAAGCGATCTCTGCAACGGCACTAACACCGGGAGTAGAACCACTTTCACCACCATTAGCATAACCAAAACGCTTTAAACGGAAAGTATCGTTGTTAGCTTTTAAAGTGTTAACAAAATACTGCGTTAAACGTGGATAGTTGTTCAAAGCCAGTTTAGCACCGGTAGAACTGTAACCCCATGTATTGTAAACAGGGTTTGTGTGTCCGGCAACTGCTTCATAACCTGGGTTCATGGCTACTTCCGCACCGGTGATCCATCCACCTGCGCCAGAAACGATCTTGTTAACCTCGGTAGTGATGTAAGCATCTCTTCCGGTGATCTTAGCCTGGTGAACCAGGATACGCAGTTTCAATGAATTGGCAAACTGGATCCATTTGGCGTTAGAACCTTTGAAGTAGATATCAGAAGAAGCGTAAGAGCTTGCGAAAGCATTTGCAGTAAGATCTTTAATAGCATCATCCAGCAAAGTGATCAACCCTTCGTATACTGTTTTCTGATCATCAAATTTAGGAGCCAGAGAAGCTACACCTTTCAAAGCATCAGTGAAAGGTACGTTTCCGTACATATCAACCAGGTGCTGGAAAACAAAAGCTTTCATCACTTTTGCAGGCCCTTTCAGATAGCTCTGTCCGGCTGCATCAGCTCCATTGATAACATACTGGTAATCCTGCAGGTTATCATAAAACCCGTCCCAATAGTTAAAATCACCATTGGTAAAGTTGTATGAGAAAATAGTGGTAGACAGGATATAACCATTTGACTGGGTCCACTGTCCTGACCAATAAGAACCGATTTCATTAGGACCAACCATGTTGGTACCGGTTACGTTTAAGGCATTTGCAATTACAAATGCAGGGGTTGCTGTTGGCAACGAGTTCGGATTGGTATTAACGTCTAAGAAAGATTTCTTACAACCCGTACCAAGAACTGCCGCTAACCCGAGGATATATAATGATTTAATTTTCATTGTCATTCTATTTATTGGTTAGAGAGTGTTATTAGAACGTAAGGTTTACATTAAAGCCATATTGACGAACAGGAGGTGTTTGTCCGGTATTGCTGATACCGATACCGTTACCTGTAGTAAAGCTGAACTCAGGATCTACGAACTGGTTCTTCTTGTCTAAGATGGCAAATAAATTCCTTCCGAATAATGCAACACTTGCATTTGTGAATACTTTGGTTTTTCTAACCAGGTTATTAGGCACATTATACGTAAGATTAATATCTCTCAGTTTAATGAACCAGGCAGGAACCACAAAGTTCTCAGAGATCAAACGGTAGTTGTTAACCCATAAAGCGTACTCTGGTTCACGAACCTGTACAGTTGTGTTAGGAACAATTTTACCACTAGCGTCTGTGTAAGCAGAGTTAGGGAAGATCTGTGGAGCCCTGTTCTCAGTCCATTTACCAGAACCGGTAAAGGTCATCTGACGGCCT
>CBHRAM010000103.1:0-10136 GCA_966076165.1 uncultured Chitinophagaceae bacterium | reverse complement strand
TTTGTTATCAATTCACTTTTCCGTATTGCACCGCGGCCTGCGCTGCTGCGAGGCGTGCGATCGGTACGCGGAACGGAGAACAGCTTACATAGTTCATACCTATCCTGTGACAGAATTTCACACTTTCCGGATCGCCGCCGTGTTCACCACAGATCCCTACTTTTAATTTCGGTTTGGTTTTGCGGCCACGTTCGGTACCGTCTTTGATCAGTTCTCCCACACCTTCCTGGTCAATGGTCTGGAACGGATCATCCAGCAAAATTTTCTGATCCATATAATTCGGTAAGAAACCACCCACATCATCCCGGCTAAAACCAAAACTCATTTGTGTTAAGTCGTTGGTACCAAAACTGAAGAAATCTGCCACTTCCGCCATTTTACCGGCCAGCAAAGCAGCACGCGGAATTTCGATCATGGTGCCATACATATAAGGTATGCTTTTTACTTTCTGTTTGGCACATACTTCTTTGTATACCCTGTCAACGATTGCTTTCTGGTGTGTCAGTTCATTAACGGTACAGGTAACGGGAACCATGATCTCCGGAAATGCTTTTTTGCCGGATTTAATGATCTCCGATGTGGCTTCCAGTATAGCCCGGATCTGCATTTCTGTGATCTCAGGATAACTGATACCCAAACGCACACCGCGGTGGCCCAGCATCGGGTTGTTCTCATGCAATGCCAACACCCTTCTGCGTAAGATACTCATGCTGATGCCAAGCTCTTTGCTCAGGTGTTTCAGTTTTTCTACATCATGCGGAACAAATTCGTGCAATGGCGGATCCAGTAAACGAATGGTTACCGGGTAACCTTTCATGGCTTTCATGGTATCCTTAATATCTTTCTTTACAAACACGAACAGATCGTTCAATGCTTTACGGCGTTCCGCTTCTGTTTTACTTACGATCATTTTACGCAAGAGGAACAATGGCTGGTCGCTACCTTCTCCATAGAACATATGTTCTGTGCGGAACAGGCCAATACCTTCTGCACCAAATGCCATGGCCTGCGCAGCATCCTGTGGTGTTTCTGCATTGGTTCTTACACCCATCAGTTTGATCTTATCAACCAATACCATCAGGTTCTTGTAAGCTTTGTTTTTATTAAGGTCTATCGCAACCAATGGCATATCTCCATTGTACACAAGGCCTTTGGTACCATTCAAGGTAATGATATCACCTTCTTTGATGATCTCGCCATTCTTCGCTTTAAACGTTTTTGTTTCAGCATGAATTTCAATATCGTTACAACCTACGATACAGCACTTACCCCATCCGCGTGCAACCAGTGCTGCGTGAGAGGTCATACCGCCCTTGGTAGTTAAGATCGCCTGTGATTTATGCATGCCATCCACATCTTCCGGTGAAGTTTCTTCACGAACCAATATCACTTTCTCGCCTCTGTGTGCCCACTCAACGGCCTCTGCAGATGAGAAAACCACACGGCCCTTGGCGCCACCCGGACCAGCAGGCAGGCCTTTGGCAATGGCTTTGGTTACGGCTTCGATCTTTGGATCGAGCATAGGAAGTAACAGTTCTACTAATTGATTAGGCGCCACACGCATGATAGCGGTTTTGGCATCGATCAGTTTTTCTGTGAACATTTCGGTGGCCATTCTCACCGCAGCTACACCGTTCCGTTTACCCACACGGCATTGGAGCATATAAAGTTTCCCTTTTTCAATGGTGAACTCAATATCCTGCATATCCTTATAATGCTTCTCCAGCCTTTTCTGAATATCATTCAATTCTTTATAGGCTTTCGGCATTATTTTCTCCAGTGTATCCAGATTTTTGCTGTGGTCATTTTTAGAATAGGCATTAATGGGTGCCGGTGTTCTGATACCCGCTACCACATCTTCGCCCTGTGCATTGATCAGGTATTCACCATAGAATTTGCCTTCTCCTGTTCCGGGGTTTCTGGTGAACGCCACACCGGTTGCGCTATCATTACCCATATTACCAAACACCATGGCCTGCACGTTTACGGCAGTACCCCACTCATCCGGAATTTTTTCGATGCGGCGGTACTCAATGGCACGTTTTCCGTTCCAGCTGCCAAACACACCGCTAACACCACCCCATAATTGCTCCATCGGATCTTCGGGGAAGGGTTTGCCCAATACTTTTTTTACAGTGGCTTTGAAATCCTTTACCAGTTCTTTTAATTCAGGGACCGTAAGATCTGTATCTACTTTATATCCTTGTTTATGTTTGATGGCTTCCAGTTTCTCATCCAGCACTTTGCGGATGCCCTTGCCATTCTTGGGTTCTATGCCACTGGCTTTTTCCATCACCACATCGGCATACATCATCACCAGTCTTCTATATGCATCATACGCAAATCTTGCATCGCCTGATTGTTTGATCAATCCCTCGATCGTATGATCATTCAAACCAATATCCAACACAGTATCCATCATACCCGGCATACTACGGCGTGCACCGGAACGTACGGATAATAAAAGCGGGTTATTTACATCGCCGAATTTCTTACCGGTGATCTTTTCTATTGAAGCCAAAGCAGTTGCCACCTGGGTTTTTAGTACTGCCGGGTAAGTATGTTTATGGTCATAATAATACGTACATACATCTGTAGAGATCGTAAAACCGGGCGGTACCGGTAATTTCAGTTTGGGATGGCCCGCCATCTCTGCAAGATTGGCTCCTTTACCACCCAATAAGTTTTTCATAGACTCATTACCATCGGCCTTACCTGCACCGAAGAAATAGACATATTTTTTTGCACTGCTCTTTTTTGTCATAACATCGATTTTTTGTGGCATAAAATTAGACTTGTGAAAAAGAGGGGATTATGACGATTGTCATGCAAAAGCCTGTATTTTATCAGTCCGTGTTGAAACAATATATTTTAAACCATTGCAATCGTTTGCTGCGGATAACCGTTCAGTTATCCGCCGGAAATTGACGCCCACACATAACATGCCGTTTATTTATATGTATCTGTTTCGTAGTATAAGTTGATAATTATTTACTGATTTGGCCATAGCTGATTAATTTAGAGGCTATTATGACCGCAGAGGAACAAAGGTTAAAAGCCAACAGCGCAAAAAAGATACCACTGGAGCAATGGGGGCCATATCTATCCGACAGACAGTGGGGCACCGTACGGGAAGATTACAGCGAAAATGGTGATGCCTGGAATTATGTTCCTTTCAGCCATTCACATTCACGTGCCTATCGTTGGGGTGAAGACGGCCTGGGCGGAATCTCTGATTTTTTTGGTAACCTCTGTTTTGCTGTTTCCTTATGGAATGGCAAAGACCCGATCCTGAAAGAACGTTTGTTTGGTCTGGGCAACCACGACGGCAACCATGGTGAAGATGTGAAGGAGTTGTATTACTATCTCGAGAATACGCCTTCGCATTATTATATGCAGATGTTGTATAAATATCCGCAGCAGGCATTCCCTTACCAGGAATTGATCGAGAAGAACAAAAAACGCAGTAAACTCGAGCCCGAATACGAGATCCTGGATACCGGTATTTTTGATGACGATGAATATTTTGATGTATTGATCACTTATGCCAAGATCAATAAAAAAGATATCGGTATCAAAATAGAGATCATTAACCGTGGTACAGAAACTGCACCCATAACCGTATTACCCACATTATGGTTCTTTAACCGCTGGCAAACCAGGGGTCTTGATAAAAAACCAACCATCAAAGCCGTTGATAAAGGCTGCCTTGTAAAAGCTACCCATGAGCGCATGGGTTCTTACTATCTCTATTATCAAAAGCCCAATGATAGTTTTTTTACAGAGAACGAAACCAATACCGAAAAGCTATTCGGCAAAAAGAATGATTCGGTTTTTGTAAAAGATGCATTTCATAATGCGATCATCAAAGACGAGAACAAAGAAGCGCTTCGCAACAAAAAGAGCGGAACCAAGTTCTCCCCGGTTTACGAGTACACGATTGCCGGTGGTGCGTCTAAGATCATTTACCTGCGCTTAACCGATCTGTTGATGGAATCGCCTTTTACCAAGGGCTTTACAGATATCTTCGATCAGCGGAAACAGGAGACCGATGATTTCTACAATGCCATACTTCCGGCAAATATTTCAGACGACCTGAAAAATATCCAGCGTCAATCGCTGGCGGGACTTTTATGGAGTAAACAATATTATTATTACGATATCGAACGCTGGTTAACCGAACCCGATGGAATTGCCCATGTAAGTGATCAGCGATCCAAAGGCCGCAACCACGATTGGCAACACCTGAAAAATCAGGATGTGATATTGATGCCCGATAAATGGGAATACCCCTGGTATGCCGCATGGGACCTTGCTTTTCATTGTGTACCCATGGCCATGGTAGACCCGGTATTTGCCAAACACCAGATCTTATTGGTGATGCGCGAATGGTATATGAAGCCAGACGGACAGCTACCTGCCTACGAATGGAATTTCAGCGATGTGAACCCACCGGTACAAGCATGGTCGGCCTTACAGGTTTACCAGATAGAGAAAAGCAAAACCGGGAAAGGAGATATTGGTTTTCTGAAAAAAGTGTTTCACAAACTGATGATCAATTTTACCTGGTGGATCAACCGGAAAGACCCCAATGGTAATAATATCTTTGAAGGAGGTTTCTTAGGACTGGATAATATTGGTGTGTTCAACCGCAGCTTACAGTTACACAGTGATGCCCAGCTGGAGCAGGCTGATGGTACCAGCTGGATGGGCATGTATGCATTGAACCTGATGGATATAGCGATCGAGATCGCGATGGAAGATGAGGCTTTTGAAGACAGTGCCACTAAATTTTTTGAACATTTTGTATTGATCGCCGAAGCCCTGAACCAGTTGGGGATGTGGAATGAAGAAGATGGTTTCTTTTATGATACACTGGGTTTACCGGACAACACCACCATCCAGTTACGCATACAATCCATTGTGGGATTAACTTCTTTATTCGCTGTTTCTATCATTGATAAAAAAGTGTTTCATAAACTGCAGGATTTTACAAAACGTATCACCTGGTTTGAGCAATACCGTTTAAAGAATAAAAAATTCTGGCCCAACGAAGAAATTGTGGATGAAGAGAAAACATTGATCTCACTTATTCCCAAAAGCAAACTAACGGCTTTGTTAAAACGGCTGTTAAGTGAAACAGAGTTTTTATCCGAAGGCGGCATTCGCGCATTGTCTAAATACCACGAAAAGAACCCTTATTCGGTAACCATTGAAGGACAGGTGTATTCCATCCAATACGATCCGGGCGATTCTACTTCTGATTTTTTTGGCGGTAACAGTAACTGGCGCGGGCCTGTATGGATGCCCATCAACTATCTTATCATCAAGAGCATTAAAAAGTTTGGTGAGTTTTACGATGCAGACTTAAGCATTGAATATCCTACCGGTTCCGGTGTTTTCATGGATCTGAAACAGGTAGCCAATGAATTATCCAATCGGGTAATCAGTCTGTTTCAGCTGGATGAAAACAACCACCGCAAACTGCATGGCGATGAAAACTGGTTTTACAGCAAGCCGGAGAACAAAGACCTTGTTTTATTCTATGAATACTTCCATGGCGATTCAGGAACCGGACTTGGCGCCAATCACCAGACAGGTTGGACCAGTTTGATCGCGCAACTGATCACAGATGAAAAAATTGAAGAATAAAAGCACACTCGGGACTAAAGTCCCGAAACAGATTCTTTGAGGCATCTCCTATCCCCGCTCTGAAGAGCGGGGCAAGATAGATCTACCCGCTCCGGATTTTGGAGAATCACATTCAATAGATCTTATTCCTTTTCTTTAGAGAAGCACAATCAAAAAGATTTCATTGTCCGGCCTAAAGAGTGAGACAAAATATTCTTGTCGTTTTATTCATAGGAAGCAGCAAAACGAATATGGGGCCCAACAGAATTTTCCCATTGCCCCGCTCTTTAGAGCGGGGATAAAAAACAAATTAAGATCATCCCTTCGGGACTTTAGTCCCGAGTGTGCATAGGCCACTTTATTTCTTCAAGGTATTTTTTAATACATCCAGTTTCCCATCAATCACCCCTTCATCATACTTCAAGCCCAGTATATGCGCGATCAAAGGATATACATTCACATTTTCAAATCCATCGATCCGCAAACCTTCTTTAAAGGCCGGCCCCCATGCCATAAAACTGGCACGCATATCTGTTAAATGGTTATCAAATCCATGTTTACCGGGCGAAGTTTTTCTGCCCGAAAGGCTGAACGTTCTGGGCAAATGGGGTATCAATATCAGATCACCCAAACGGTTGTATCGGTCATCCGATTTTTTATAATGCCAGTAATCGGGTGTCTCATCCAGATGATACACAGAAACAGAAGTGTCTTTTTTTACTGCGGCATAGGTTTCTTCGATCTTCGATGCATCTTTTGCATACAGATGCAGCAAAGCATCTCCGGAAGGGATGGTAAAGAATGCGGTGTCAATGCCCTTCGGTAAACGCATGGTGTGTTCATCGTCCACTCTTGTCATGCCGTGGTCTGAAACAAAAATATAATTGATGGGCAGGCCCAGCGGTTTCAATGCTTCCTGTAAAGCATTCACGCTGCTGTCGATCAACTGAACCGCATCTTTTACTTTGGGATCATCGGGCCCATACATATGTGCTTCGTGATCAACCTGCGGAAAGTAGAAAGTGATGAAATGCGGGCGTTTGTCTTCCGGCAAACTCAACCAGTCTTTCACCGCTTTGATGCGGCCGGCCATATCGATCTTCTCATTATAAATATAATAGTAGGTAGGCCTTGTGTTTTGAATATCTGCCTCAGACGCCACCCAATAAAAACTGGCAGCGAGCATTTTTTGTTTTTCGGCCAATACCCAAAGTGGTGTGCCACCATACCAGCTGCCATCTGCTACTTTCTGCTTATTGCCCATGCCATAAAACTCTTTACGCGTTACATCATAATAACTGTTATCTACCAAACCATGGTGAGAAGGATATAAGCCGGTTACCAATGTATAATGATTGGGAAAAGTAAGTGAAGGAAAAGAGGGGTACATAAAATCAGCCCGAACGCCTTTTTTTGAGATCGACTGCAGAAAAGCAGCCTGGTGCTGTTCCGTAAAGTTTGCACGGAAACCATCCGCTGATATTAATATGACATACGGTTTTTTGTATTGAGCCCGGTCGTTGGCGCGGCCCTTAATAACCTGCTGCACGGTATCCTGACTAAATGAAACAAGACTTACCGATAACAACAAAGTGAGCAATAAGGATCTGAAGTTCATAAGTAGTATGTATATAGTGTGGGGCTAAGGTACTCAAAACAGGCAAACAGTATAAAAAACGAATAATAAGAAGAGGTTATGAAATTCAATAACTCTTTTCTCTTCCTTTCTCCTTATTGAAATATATTCGTTACACAAACCACCGGATGACCAAAGACCAGCTCCTCCACGAATTAACCCATGAAATGCAGATCGCCCTGCAGGCTTCCCCTATTCATGGCATCGGTGTATTTGCGATCACGGATATTCCAAAAGGATGTAAAACCCTTTTCTCTAAAAATACCGGTGGTTGGATCCCGCTTAGTTTTAAAGAGGCTGATCAATTGCCTCCGCATGTCAAAGAATTTATTGAGACCTATTATCTCTATGACGATCAAAACTATTTCATACCCGATCATGGATGTAAAGTGATGGACATGGCCAATTACCTTAATCATTCCTCTACCCCCAATATCATTTCCGTAAACGAAGGCGAATATTTTGAAACCCTCCGAGAGATCAAAAAAGGTGAAGAGTTATTGGTAGATTATGGAGAGATCGTGGACGGGATGGAAGACTATTGATGTTTATGCTTTTTTTTAACCGTGCCTTTGTGTGAGAAATCAATTTGCACACAAAGGCCGGTTAGAGATTTTAGGTAATAATAGATTCCATTATTTTATATCTTTAAAACAGATCAACGACCCTCATATGAAAAAGCCCTCTCAAAAAAGCAGGCGTAGTTTCCTGCGTAATACCGCTGCAGTTATTGCCGGTTTTTCGATTGTTCCCCGGCATGTGCTTGGCAGAGGTTTTCTTGCCCCAAGTGATCAGCTTACCAAAGGCATTATTGGTGTAGGAGGCATGGGGCGCGGACATATTCCATATGCAGGAACAAGAGTGGTGGCTATCTGCGACGTAGATAAGAACCACCTTACGGCAGTAGCCACACAGATCGGCGGCGGCGTAAAAACGTTTCATGATCACAGGGAGCTGATCGCATTACCCGAAGTGGATATTGTACATATTGCCACACCCCCACACTGGCATGGCATCATGGCCATTGAAGCGGCCAAGGCAGGAAAGGATATCTGGTGCGAGAAACCGATGACCCGCACCATCGGCGAAGGAAAACGCGTAGTGGAAGCCGTTCAGCAATATAACAGAATGTTCCGCCTGAATACCTGGTTCCGTTTTGAGGATAATTTTTACGGAATGAACACAACCGTAAGACCTATCAAAAAACTGGTTGAATCAGGATTACTGGGCTGGCCTTTAACAGTAACAGTCAGCAAGACCACCGGCTTCGACTGGAAATTTTATTGGGTAGGAAAAACCAAACTGGAAACACAGCCCGTCCCTGCCGAACTCGATTACGACCGTTGGCTGGGGCCCGCACCATTCAAACCCTACAATGCACATCGTGTACACCAGACCTTCCGTGGTTATTGGGATTATGATGGCGGCGGTTTGGGCGATATGGGCCAGCACTATATAGACCCTATTCAATATTTTTTAGGAAAGGATGAAACCAGTCCTGTTTTGATAGAAGTAGATGCAGAACAACAGCACCCCGATGCCTGCGGTACTTTCAGAAAGATCACATACACCTATGAAGATGGTTGCAAGATCATTCTCGATGGAGAGGCCAAAGACCCGGATGCGGCTTATATCTCTGGTCCGAAAGGAAAACTCTATGCCGGGTTCCGTTCAGATATTCCTAACCTCAAAGAAAAACTGGCGCTGATGCCTGATCCGGCACCGCAGGTAACCAATTTTCTTGATTCTGTAAAATACAGAACCCCTTTTGCCTTGAATGAATCGAATGGTTTCCGTTCCTGTACCATTATTAACCTGGGCAAGATCGCATTGCAGTTAGGGCGTACTCTTCATTTTGATCCGGTTACCCAAACTTTCATTAATGATGATGAAGCCAACCGCATGATCAATCCACCGATGCGTGCCCCCTGGAATATTTAAACCTTGCGTACCCTCCCGCCCTTGCGCCTTCGCGGTTAATTGCTCTCACCGCAAAGACGCCAGGACACAAAGGATCGCAAAGAATGTTTTATCTAATGATCTATTTAACCGTTTTATGAAAAAAATAATCTTTATCTCGTTTTGTTTACTGTCATCCTTTGTCAGGCTCTCCGCACAAAACGAAGAAGTTACCAAAACGATCGCCGTCTTCCCTTACCAGCATATAGCCGAAGCATCAGATGCTATCGCAAAAATGCAGACATGGAATAAATCCGGCTGGAGCAGCCTGTTCTCCATGCTTGATGATGATTCTTTGAAATTAAAAGCCAGCTATGCCTTAAGCGCCTATGTACATGATGCGGCAGCAGATGCGCAAAAGAAAACAAAAGCAGCTGCCAATCTCCTGCCCGGCTTGTCTTCTACAAGATCTTATTACGCAAAGGAACTCATCATCAAATATCTCGGGGCGTTGGGTGATGATGCAGCTGTTAAACCGCTTTCAAAATTATTGGATGATGAAACGCTTGCCGACAATGCCGCAAGGGCTTTGGCAACCATTCATTCAGAAAAAGCTATCGCCGTTCTTAGGAGCGCCTCTGCAAAAAATCCTTCCAATAAGTTTTTACAGGCGGCTCTGGAGAATGCCAACAAGTCGCTTCCTGTGATCAAACAACATCTCGCCTTACAAAAAGCCACTGATAATTTCGTTCAGCAACTACTTCGTCTGCAAGATAAAATGGAGCTGGCGAAAGACCCTATCCAGAAAAAAAGGATCCTGTCGGATGCTGCACAGATTCCTGGTTTTAGCTCTTTTATGTTCGTAAGTCATTATGTAAGCGATCCGGAACTGAGTAAAGAGGCGGCCCTCATTACCATCAGGCTTGCCCTCGCTGATAAAGAGATCCGCGGCCCCATTGTTCGCGAAACA
>CBHRAM010000102.1:0-10219 GCA_966076165.1 uncultured Chitinophagaceae bacterium | reverse complement strand
TTTCTACGGGCAATACCATAAAAAATATTCTTAAATCCGACGGCACATTGAATGCTAATAATCACCTCACACTATTGGCTAATGCTGCTCAGACCGCACTCATTGATGGCAGTGGTGTGGGAGAAGTAATTGGTAATCTTACGGTAGAAGGCCATTTATCCAACGGTTATGGTTATAAATATCTGGGATCTCCTTTCCAGGCAGCTACTGTAAACGAAATGTCGGGTGAAGTAAATCTGGTTGACAGTTTCAGTTCCGTATGGCGTTTTGATGAGAGCCTTTCATCCAACGGATGGGTAAAATATACTACGGCAACAGATACCTTGAAACCTATGTATGGATATGCTTTTCAACTGGGCAAGGCTGCAGGTGCCAAAACGATCAGTATGACCGGCGTGGTTAACAACGGGAGTCTTACCATTACCCTTACTAATCATAACCGTGTGTATACAAAAGGTTTCCAGTTAGTGAGTAATCCTTATCCATCACCCATTAATTGGGATGCACCCGGCTGGGGGCGGTCCCATATTGACAGTGCTGTTTATTATTTTGATGCCAGTGATACCAGCCAGTATACCGGTACGTACAAGACGTATGTGAATGGTGTTTCCAGCGATGGCACGGCCAATAATTATATACCTGCCATGCAGGGGTTCTTTGTGCATGTAACAGATGGGAGTTTCCCGGTAACCGGTGCACTAGGGTTTCACAATACGATCAGGTTAACCAATATAGCCACCACTTACCGGCACCTGAACGGAAGCAACCCTGTTCCCTTGCTCAGGTTGCTGGCCAGTTTCGAAGGCACTGCAAAAGCTGATGCCATGGTGATCTATTTTCAAAATTCTGCAACAGGAAAATTCAATCCTCAACAGGATGCATTGAAAATAATGAACACATCTTTAGAAGTACCCAGCTTATATAGCCTGGCTAAAGCCGGCGAGCCTTTGTCTATACAGGCGTTACCAGAACCCGATACCAGTACGCGTATACCCTTAGGCATACAAACGATCCGTGATGGAATGGTAAGGATAACTGCCGGTGTAATTGAAGCAATACCTGCAGGTACCAGCTGTTATCTATATGATGCTGTTACAGGCCTGTATACCAATCTCAAAGAGAATAAATCGTATGCCTGTTACCTGCAGGCCGGGGTTTATGAAAAAAGATTTTCTCTTGTGTTCAGCCAGAAAACAGTTGTTGCAAACCCCGCCCCTGAACCGTTAACAGATCGTTTTCGTGTTTCCGGCACAGGCCTCAATACATTATGCATATTACATACATCACCGGGAGAGAAAGCCGTAATCAGGGTTATTAATAACGCAGGACAGGTTTTATATTCCCGCACCTATACACAGGGAGGTAATTATCCATTATCACTTATCGTACCCACAGGTATCTACTATGTGGTATGTATTCTGCCGGATACAGTTATCACCAAAAAAATATTTTTATGAAAATATATTTATCCATATGCCTGTCATTTTTCATACACAGTTGGCTACCGGCACAACCTCCCCCTCCGCCACGCCCTCTGACTGTGTATGCAAGCCCGGAGCAGGGATTGATCTTCGGAACATTTTTTCGTGGTAACACAGGGGGCACCGTGATCATTTATCCCGATGGTTCGCGTTCTGTAACCGGTGATATCATTCAATCCAATATTGGCGTCCCTTTTTCTCCAGCCATTTTTGAAGTGGAAGCAAACCAGGGAACGGTTGTTACCATTTTAAACGGAGCAGATATTACGCTGAACGGAACAAACAGCGGAACAGTTACCCTGCACCTGGGAAGTTCGAGCACCGGCTCTCCTTTTATCACCACGGCCATACCCCCTGCCCGTAACACTATTCGTATTGGTGGAACCTTAACAGTGGGTGGACCACTCACCAGTCCGTCCGGTTCTTACAGCGGTACTTTTTATGTGACTTTTATCCATCAATAAAATATATCACTTGTCAGGCAATTATTTTCCATATTATCCGGGCCTGCAAAAAAAAATAGTTTTTTCACTAAGGCGATTCTTCTATTGTTTGCTGTTCAGCATCTGTTTACAGAACGGTGTGGCACAAACTGTTCCCACACCTGCTATCGATGAAATTGAAGTAGACCTGTTCTTCTCCGATCTTGGCAACACACAGGTTACTGCCCTTATCATCAACGAGAAAGCCTGGTTATCTGTTCCACAAGTATTTTCATTCCTCAAGATCAATCAAAAGAGTTCTATGACCGGCGACAGTTTGTCGGGTTATTTCCTTAACCCTCAAACACCATACCTCTTAAATGCCAAGAACAAACTGTTCATAATAAATGAGGCCCGCAGGCAGTTGCCTGCACAGGCCATTATGGTAAATCATAAAGAAATGTTTCTGCGCGTGGACCTTTTCTATGAACTGTTTAAACTGGATTGCCGGTTTGATTTCAGAAGCCTTTCTGTAAACCTCAGAACACAATTGGAACTACCGGTGATCAAAGAAAAGAAACAGGAACTGGTGCGTAATAACTTCAATAAGCTCCGAAATATTTTCAAAGCAGATACGGTTATCGGGCTGGAACATTCCCTATTCAGACAGGGAATGATCGACTGGTCGGTGAATACGATCAATGATTTTAAAAACCTGACCGATATCCGCGCCAATGTTACCATGGGTGCCATGATCGCCGGCGGAGAAGCTACTGCGGCATTGCAATACAACGATAAAACGATCCTCTCATCAAGCCAGCAATATTTTCTCTGGCGCAGGGTGAATAATGATAATCCATTTTTAAAACAGGTATCGATGGGGAGGGTCATCACGAATGCAACCGCTTCTATTTATGCACCCGTTATTGGTGTACAGTTCAGTAACAGCCCTACAACTCTTCGCCGCAGCTTTAGCTCTTACCGTTTGAATCGTTATACCGAACCCAACTGGATAGTAGAACTTTATGTAAATAATATACTGGTAGATTATACAAGAGCCGATGCGTCAGGCTTTTTCAGTTTTGATATTCCGATCGTATATGGCAATACACATGTACAGGTTCGTTATTATGGCCCACATGGCGAGCAAAGAATGGGAGAAGCCAATATCAGTATGCCTTTTACATTTCTCCCACCGGGCAAGCTGGAATATAATATCAGTGGTGCCCTGGTGGAAGACAGTGCATGGAGTAAATTTTCACGTTCACAGGTCAATTACGGTTTACTCAGGCGGTTAACCATAGGCAGTGGTATTGAATATCTTTCCTCTATCAATGGCAGAAACACAATGCCGTTCTTTGTTGCCAATTTCAGACTTAGCCGCAATATACTTTTCTCAGCCGAACACACATCCGGGGTAAGGTCTAACATTATTGGTAATTACCGGCTTCCTTCCAATGTACAGTTTGAAATAAATTATACAAGATATGTAAAGGGACAGCAAGCGATCTATAACACCTACCTGGAGGAAAAAAGGGCCGCAATATCTTTTCCTATGCGGATCAAAAGTTTCAATAGTTATTCAAGACTGAGTTTTTACCAGATCGTACTTCCCTCATCGAAATATACTACTGCAGAAGTGATGACAGCCGGAATGATTTTCGGGATCAGTACCAATTTCTCAACCTATGCATTATTTGTAGATAAATACGACCCATACCTGTATAGTAATCTGTCAATGGGGATCTGGCTGCCCGGCAAGTGGATAATCATGCCACAGATACAATATGAATACAATAATTTCCGGTTCATTTCACTAAAAGGTGAAGTAGAAAAAAGGATCGCCAAAAGAGCCTACCTGAACGGGTTCTATGAAAGGAATATCAAAAGTAATTTCAGAAGTATCAATATAGGTTTACGGTATGATCTTTCTTTCGCGCATATAAGTGCAGCCGTTCGTAAAAGTACCGGTAACGATGCCGCGCTGATCACTTCTGTAAGAGGAGGAATAGTACATGATAACCTAACCGGTTATACGGTCCATTCTGCAGACCCCGGTGTAGGACGTGGCGGAATCATTCTATCGTCTTTTCTTGACCTTAATAATAACGGTAAACGTGATAAAGGGGAACCGAAAGTAAGTGGTCTACACTTTACAATTGCCGGAGGATACAGAGAAGAATATATCCGTGACACTTCTATCGTTATCCGAAACCTGGAAGCCTATAGTAATTACCTGATCACGATTGATAAGAACAGTTTCAGCGAGATCGCCTGGCAGATCAATATAGGAACGATCTCCGTTGAGATCACCCCTAACCAGTTCAGAATACTGGAAATCCCGATCAGCATATTGAATGAAGTATCCGGCACCGTGTACCTCCAAAAAGGAACAACACGAAAACCACAAGACAGGATCTTAATTAATATCTATAACAGCCATGGAGAAAAAGTGGCGCAAACGATATCAGATGCTAATGGATTCTTCAGTTACCCGGGCCTTACCGTAGGTTCTTACACAGCAAGCCCTGATAAAGAGCAGATGACAAAACTCCGATTACAATTTTCACCTCATGCATGGCATTTCGAGATCGAAACGAATCAGCATGGCGATGAACTGAAAGGAATTGATTTTACACTTACACCAATATCTTCCGAAAACAAAACCCGACAGTAAGGTATCGTATGTAAAATGAAGTTGTTTTACCCTCCTTTGATCCTGTTCCATAAAGCAACAGCCGTTCGCCTGTTCCACCCTTCAAACCTGCCCCGTTGAACCACCAGCTTATTGGCATCGGGATTTTGCAGATAATAATGAAAGACAAACTTTCCCCTTTCAGCTTGCCATCCCAGGATCTGGCCAAAACGGAGATCATTGAACACTAAAGTGTCACTCCATTGTTCTACCGTGTAAAAATCCTGCGAAAAACGTATCAGGTGTGTTAACTCCTCACTTCCATACACCGGTTTCAGCAGATAGGTATTGCGCGGAAAGTATTGAAGGCTCATTGTATCCCTGTTATCAAATAAAGAACGATACCCTGTATAGTAGCCGCTATCGTTACCGGCCACCACATACCATAACCAGTTTTGCAAGGGAGCAGGTGTTGTAAAATAACGGGTATAGTGTATGTTTTGCCTGCCAAGGATTTTCTTTACATCTGTATCGATCGCCGATTTATTACTTAAACAATACAACAGGTAGACACTGCTTAACAAAAGCCCGGTCTGAGCCGTTAATTTTCTGAAACGATTTTGCCGCTTCAGCATCAAGAGTATCAGTAAGGCCAGGCCGGGCCAGAAAGAAAAGAAAGGGTCGGCCACATAGATTGCATTAAAAGAAATTCTTTTGTGACTGAATGGTTCAAACCAGCCCACTCCATAATTGTTAAATGCATCGATCAGTATATGGGCAAAAATGATGGCGCCAAAAAACAACATCCATTTTCCCAAACGGATATTGTGTGGCCGGTGAAGCTTTTCAGCAAGAAAAGCAAACAAAGGGGTAATAATGGCACAGAATAAAAAGGAATGGGTAAATCCTCGGTGTGCCAATAAATTAGACGAAGTATCTGTCCAGAAAGAAGCCAGGAAATCAATATCAGGAATACTCTGTCCCACAGCACCCCATATCATCGCTTTTTTGCCGAGTTTCTTCCCGGCAAAGACCTCACCCATGCAGGCTCCGAGTGCAATATGGGTTAATGAATCCATGATTGAGAATTGCCGATTTTCAAAACAGGCTGGTAACAGGTTGCAAGGTACTCAAAATACAGTCATCCTTATGCATGGTCATCAACAACGACTTGAGGGATAAGTGACATTTGTCACAATACAGGTTTTTTCCTCCCGATACTTTTGCTGTAAATAATAATGGAATGAGCAGAAAAAAGTACCTGGCTGTATTAACATTGGCAGCCATAAGCATCTTACAACCCTGGGCTCCCGGCTTACGGGCACAGGAAAAGACCAAAGAACTCAGCCTGGAAGAAGCCACTACCCTTGCGCTTAGCAATAACCGTTCTGTGCAATTGGCCAATGCCGATATTTCGATTGCCGCAGCCAATTACAAACAAACGGAGGCGATCTACCTGCCACAGGTTGGTTTATCCTTTACGGGTATGCAAACCAACAACCCATTAAATGCTTTTGGGTTTAAGCTGCAGCAGAAATCCATATCATCTGCGGATTTCAATCCTTCTCTCCTGAATAATCCCGGCGCTACATCAGATTTTACAACCAGCCTGATGGTTCAACAGCCTTTGGTGAACTTGGACCTGGTTTACCAGAGAAAGGGCGCTGAAAAACAGATCGAAGCGTATGAGTACAAAAAACAAAGAACTAAAGAATACATAGGCTTTGAAGTACAGAAAGCTTACCTGGGTTTACAATTCTCTTATAAAGCCGTAAACGTTCTTGAAGAAGCGTTAGGCACCACAAAAGCCGTACTCAATTTTACCGCTAATCATTATAACCAGGGGTTGATACAAAAATCAGACCTGCTGAATGTGCAGGTACAGGTTGCTGCCGTTGAGAATAATCTTGCTAAGGCAAAAAGTACGATCCGCAACGCTTCTGATTATTTGAGTTTGTTAATGGGAGTTCCCGCAGGAACAGTTTATACCACAACCAGTATTATCGGTATAGACGAAGCCGACCCGGTTTCTGAAGTTTCTGCAACGCGATCAGATTTTGTTGCCATGAAAAAAGTCATTGAAGCCAGCGGCCTGATGATCCGGTCGGGCAAAATGAGTTACCTGCCTAAAGTGAATGCATTTGGATCTTACCAATTAAACGATAACCGCATGTTAGGGTTTGCTGCAGGTGCCTACCTGGCCGGCATCCGTGTGTCATGGGATATTTTCAAAGGCAATGCCACAAAAAACAGCATCACTACACAAACACTGGAGCGTAATAAACTCAATACACAATTAGAACAGCAGAAAGAGCAGGCTGTTACAGAATTGGCCAAAGCAAAAAGAGACCTTTCTGATGCTCATTTTGAAATCCTTCAATATACAAAAGCCATTGAACAGGCCGGCGAATCGCTGCGGATCCTTCAGAACCGTTATGAACAGGGGCTTGTCAATACTACAGATATTATGATGGCCGCCTCTCAGTTATCGCAACAGAAACTGGCTTTGGCACAAGCCGTGTATCATAAAAATCTAACAGGATCTTATCTCCAGTTTATCACTACTTCCACTTCTAAATAATTCTTATGTCAATCACTACTTATATGCGTAATCTTAAAATGGTTGTATCCCTGTCGGCACTTGTTTTTCTGACTGCATGCTCTACCGGAGAAAAGAAAACCGGGTCTTCAGAAAAGACCGCCCCCCCTATTATTGTAACAACCGCTTTGCCCTTCAGTAACGAAACCGGCAGCAGTAATATCAGCGGCCAGGTAGAATCTTCCCAAACTGCGAATATCAGTACAAGGGTGATGGGTTATATCACTAAGCTGGCTGTGAAAGTAGGTGACCATGTAAATGCGGGCCAGTTGATTGCCAGCATCAGTAACAATGATATGATCGCAAAACGGTCACAGGCAGAGGCTTCTATTTCGGAAGCAGAAGCTGCAGTGAAAAGTGCACAGAAAGATTTTGACCGCTTTACTGCACTATACAAACAACAAAGTGCTACCGCAAAAGAGCTGGACAATATTACGCTTCAATATTCTTCGATGAAAGCCAAACTGGAAGCCGCGAAACAAATGCGCAATGAAGTAAATGCTATGCTGGCTTATACCACTTTAACCGCTCCTTTTGCAGGAACGGTAACACAAAAATTTGCCGATGCCGGCAGCATGGCCAACCCGGGAATGCCCATTGTTGCTATTGAACAGAGTGGAACTTACCAGGTTTCTGCATCCGTTCCGGAAACAGAGATCAACCAGGTAAAGTTGGGGGAGCCCGTCAACATTACGATCAGATCTGTTGACCGGTCTTTCAGCGGAAAGATCACGCAGATCAACCCATCCTCTCAATTTACCGGCGGACAGTATATCATCAAGATCAGTATTCCTGATAAGGAGAAAAAAGGATTGTATGCAGGTATGTATGCCAATATTGGCATCGCATCTCATACCCAATCACCGCACGCGAACGAAAGTACTGAAGTATTAGTGCCAATCTCCGCGATCATCAATAAGGAACAATTAACGGGCTTATATACGATCAGTTCCAACAGTACTGCTTTGTTACGGTGGGTTCGTTTGGGCAAGACTTATGGCGACAAAGTAGAAGTGATCAGTGGCTTAGAAAAGACCGAACCGTTTATTGTGAGTGCAGAAGGAAAATTATATAACGGTGCTCCTGTAAACAGTAAGCAATAAACCATAAAAATCACAGGTATCATCATTACCCTATCATTATAACTCATTTATGCAACAAGGATTTTCAGGTAAAATAGCCAATGCGTTTATCAGGTCAAAGCTCACCATACTCTTAATGATCGCATTCTTACTCATTGGTGGATACAGTACATTCCTCATCCCAAGGGAAGAAGAACCACAGATAGAAGTGCCGATCGCCGATATCATGGTGGGATTTCCCGGTGCGGAACCCAAAGAAGTAGAAACAAGGGTTACTGCGCCTTTGGAAAAGATCGTTTCCAATATCAAAGGGGTGGAATATGTATACTCTACCACTATGAAGGGGCAGGCCATGCTCATTGTACAGTTTTATGTGGGCCAGGATGTGGAGCGCTCCCTGGTAAA
This sequence comes from uncultured Chitinophagaceae bacterium, assembly GCA_966076165.1. Classification (GTDB taxonomy): domain Bacteria; phylum Bacteroidota; class Bacteroidia; order Chitinophagales; family Chitinophagaceae; genus Sediminibacterium. The sequence continues at coordinate 1,595 of CBHRAM010000102.1, read as the reverse complement.
ACTTTACAACGAGATCATGAAGAACATGGATAAGATGCCGCAGGGTGTAACATTGCCATTGGTAAAAACCAGGGCCATTGATGATGTACCGGTTTTAGGGCTCACACTTTGGAGTGAAAAATATGACGACTACTCATTAAAACAGATAGGAGAAGCACTCACCAATGAGATCAAAAAAATACCCGATGTAGCCGCAGTAAATATTATTGGAGGAAGAAGCCGCGAAGTAAAAGTGTTCCTCGATAAAGATAAGATGGCACAGAATCATCTGGATTTTCTCAGCATCAGTAAGCAGATGCAGGGAAGTAATGCACAATTGATTTCCGGCAACTTATTAAAGCAGGACACAGCATTTGCCGTACAAACCGGAAATTTTCTGAACAATGCAGAGGATGTAGCCAACCTGGTGGTAGGCGCCAACCAGATGCAACCGGTTTACCTGAAACAGATCGCGAAAGTAGTAGACGGCCCTGAAACACCGAACCAGTATGTCTATTTTGGGTATGGCAAGGCCGATACCCTACAAGCGAAAAAATTCAGATCAGAATATCCAGCAGTAACTTTATCCATCGCCAAAAAGAAAGGTGCAGATGCCATGCAGATCTCCGGAAAGATTCTGGCAAAAGTTGAGCACCTGAAAAAAGACCTGATCCCTTCTGATGTTACGGTTACGAATACCAGAAATTACGGTGAAACCGCTTCTGAAAAAGTAGCTGAATTACTCTTTCACTTATTCATTGCGATTGTAGTGGTTACCTTATTTGTAATGCTGGCCATGGGCTGGAGAGGGGGTCTGGTAGTATTCCTTTCTGTACCGGTAACTTTTGCCTTAACACTCTTCTCCTATTACATGATGGATTATACCTTAAACCGTATCACACTGTTTGCATTGGTATTCATCACGGGTATAGTGGTAGATGATTCGATCATCATTGCAGAGAATATGCACAGGCATTTTAAAATGAAAAGATTGCCTTTCTTACAAGCGGCCATCTATGCGATCAATGAAGTGGGTAATCCAACCATACTGGCCACTTTCACCGTGATTGCAGCCGTACTGCCTATGGCATTTGTATCCGGCCTGATGGGCCCCTATATGAGCCCTATGCCCATCGGCGCTTCCATTGCGATGATGTTATCATTGATTGTAGCGCTGACGCTTACTCCTTATCTGGGCTATATTTTCCTGAGAGAAAAAGAAAAACCCGGAAAAGAAAAACCACCGGTACAACTGGAGAAAAAAGGTATTTATAAACTGTATCAATCCGCCATCCGCCCCATGCTGGAAACCCGCTGGAAGCGTTGGACTTTCATGGTAAGTATTGTGATCGTACTGTTGGCTTCCATGATGCTATTTTATACAAAATCCGTTGCCGTAAAAATGCTGCCATTCGATAATAAGAATGAATTCCAGATAGTGATCGATATGCCTGAAGGAACAACGCTTGAAAAAACAGCTGCCGTTACAAAGGAAATCTCTGAATATATTTCGCATGAACCGATGGTGATGAATTACCAGGGGTATGTGGGTACGGCAGGGCCGATCAGTTTTAACGGCCTTGTAAGGCACTATGATATGCGCCGTGGCGATAATA